>JBASZP010000205.1:0-5896 GCA_049660965.1 Daejeonella sp.
GTTTACATCTTTATAGTGAATATTTAACACCTTTTACTCTTGGTATCAACTGAATCTAATAAAGCGTATCAGCATTCTTTTTTCAATTTAAAATAAGTATTCCTAACTCTTTTTTAAATTCTATTCTATAGCTAATATTATCAAATTCAATCTTTGATATTAATCCCTTTTTCAGCATTATTTCAGAATATTTTACAAAATGTCTGTTAAGATTCATAATTAATTGGGGTGATCTCATTTCAAGAGCTTCTAAAAAAAACTTTGGTCTAGGAATAATATATGAAATAACTAAACTCTCTGTTAGAGTAATATCTTGCGGTTTTTTTTCAAAATAAAAATCTGTAGCTTCTGATATTCCATAAAGATCTTTTCCAAATTCAATAACATTTAAATAAATCTCCAAAAGTTCTTGTTTAGGTGTGCAAAGAACATTTTCTAATAACAGCGTTATTATTATTTCTTCTATCTTTCTGGAAATAGTCCTTTCATGGTTTAAAAAAAGATTTCTGGCTAATTGCATTGTTATCGTACTTCCACCCCTCACAAATTTCCGCTGGGCTATGTTTGTAGTAATTGCATATCCCAATCCAAAAACGTCTATACCTTTATGTATTAAGAAGTAAGGGTCTTCTGTAGATAAAATTGTGTTTAATAAATGCTTTGAGGTGGTCTTTAGAGATGCAAAATGGCTGTTTTCATTGCTTAACATTATTTCTTTAATAACCTTGCCATCAAGATAAATTTTATAAAGAAATGGAAGGGTTAAATTAAATTTAGGAAAGATTGAATTCCTTATCTCCAGTTTGTTATTGACTTTTACTTTAAAAATATGTTTAAGTGGATTATTCAATTCAAAAGTTAAAGTAGCAAATGCTGATAAATGCCCGGTAAAATTAGATGGATAAATATCATTGATTAGAATAGATTGAAGTGTTCTTGAGATTTCATTAGCAGTACATTCTTTGAGAATTATTCCTGAATTGATAAGATCACTAGTTGCAAATAAGTGTTGTATATAAAATGAAAAACAAAGATCATTGAAGTAGATTGATGATACTTTATCTATAATAAACCCATTTTCATCATATTGGCCTTTTAAATCAAATTTAAAATCTTGATTATTTATTTTGGAAGTAGAAATAGAATGGAGATTAATATTGCAACCACT
This sequence comes from Daejeonella sp., assembly GCA_049660965.1. Lineage (GTDB taxonomy): Bacteria > Bacteroidota > Bacteroidia > Sphingobacteriales > Sphingobacteriaceae > Daejeonella. The sequence goes on from JBASZP010000205.1 coordinate 1,169, forward strand.
AATGTTGGTTTTTATTTGAAAAAAATAAGTTTCAACAGATCTTTCTAAAGAAAAATCAAATACACATTGAGAAGCTAAAATGAATTCCGAATTAGAAGAAATCATTACTCCCTTACAATTAATTGTATTAGGAAATAATGTTGAATACTTTATATATCTTTTAAATATTAAATCATAATAGCTTCTTATTTTATTTTTTAAATTCCCGTTTAGATTTTCAGACGTTTTTTCTTTTATATATGAAGCTACTGAAAAAGTGGAAATATTAATTTTATGAAAGTTTAAATATTTTAAGATTGCTTTCCCTTTTAATAAGCTTTTAAAACAAAGTGCAAATTCAATTTTTTCAATTTTAATTTCTGTTGTTCTTTTTGAAGTTCTGTTCTTGATTTTCAAATTCTCAATAACAAATGAATTGAATATGGTGAACTTAGCCTTATAAACATCAATCTCTAAGTGATAAAGTCGGAAAATTTTATTCTTGATTTTATTGTAACATAAATTGGAGAATGGGAGAAACTTTGCTGTTCTTGTAAAGAATAATAAAAATAGGAACCTTTTCATTTAAGGATTAAGAGTTTAAAAATGCAGAATAGTTTATCTTACTATTTTCAAGACAAACAATAAGAGGATTTAATCTACATGTCTTCCTTTCCCAATATGATGAACATATCCTTCAGAAAGTATAGCTGCGAAGTAATTTTTATCCTTATAAATTGTCCCTATCGCAACTTCGCTTTTCCAAGGCTGAAACCTATCAAATATTGTATGTTTACTATATTTTTCAAGCAGTTTATAATCAGAGAGTCTTCTTAAGCCCGGATTAAAAGAAAAGCCATGCCATCTATTTAAGTAGTTTAAGGTCAATAGCCATAAATTATTGCTATATACAAGTGGATGCCCATTGGTATCATAAAATTCTCTAAGCCATACTTGTAAGCATTTAGGATACTTTAGAAGTACAGGAAGTGAGGATTCTATAAAACCCGTTTTGTAAAATTTCCAATCATCTTCACAATGAAAAATAAATGGAGTTTTCACTAAGGAATATATTTTATCTATACTCACAATTTGTCCTTCTTTTTTACTATTATAAATCCATGTGATTGGATATGATTTAAATGTATTCTCAAGATATGCCCTGCTTTTTCTTATTATTAAATCTTCATATCCTGTATCATCAATAATAAAAATATCTTTCATTGGGTAAGTATTAAACTTAAAGAAACTTTTTAATGTGATTTCTAGTAAATCTGGTCGGCCACATGAAGTAAGACACATTGAAACATTACTCATTTTACTTAGATACAGAATTGTAAAAAACAAGGACTATAAATAATAGCTTGAATCTATTATTTATAAATTAAATAGACTCTTTTTACCATGCTTACAAAATTAAAATTTTGTTAAATATAAATAATATGTCTATAAAGCCCTATAAGTCGTCTCTGAGCTTTGAAACTGGTTATAATGGTCTAAGTCTGATTAGTATAATCCTCCTATCGAAAAAGGCTATACTTATTTAAGTGATAAAGATTATTCACTTTTAAGCTGTTGAGATTATTCACATCTTTAAGAAGTCAGAAATTAACAAAAAACTTCAAATTACTCTACTATTTGTTATTCATCAGATTCGAAATCCTATATCCATAATTTTTTATTTACAGGCTAATCTTTAAATCTGTATATTTGTGCAAGTCAAATAGGTCGTATTACCTAGGTAACTACCTGAAATTTGATTTTCTTTGTAAGTTTTTGGAATAAAGTTATTTACATATAAGGGTTCGAACCCAGGATCTCCCACATTAAAAATTAAGCGCTTACATTCAACTATTGAAGTAAGCGCTTTTTTATTTAAATATCATTTGCAGGTTGGCCGGACTTTAATGCTACTCATTCTAAAAATCTTACCCTGATATTTTACCCTATCTTATTAATTCAGGTAGTAAAGCTTTAATTTTCTTACTGACACTTAAGTTTATCACTAAAAATTCCTAAAACTTTTTAATTTTACCCTTCATGAATAAGATAAATACCAGAACATTTTCAATTCTATTTCTTTTTGCGTTGCCGTTTTTAGGTTTCGCCCAAAACAAAAAAACCTTTACAGAAACTCTTCAGGATAGTAATCCCTGGGTTGATTCGGTTTTTAATAAACTGAGTAAGAAACAACGTATTGCCCAGTTATTTATGGTACGTGCGCATACGGATAAAGGAAAAGCTTTTGAGGATTCTATTGCACATGTTATAAAAAAGCAACACATTGGCGGATTAGTTTTCTTCCAGGGTGGCCCGGGCAGGCAGGCGGTATTAACCAACCAATACCAGCGCATTAGTAAAGTGCCCTTAATTATTGCTATGGATGCGGAATGGGGTTTGGGAATGCGCCTGGACAGTACGGTTTCTTATCCTTATCAAATGACCTTAGGCGCCATACAGGATAATAACCTGATTTATGAAATGGGTAAACAGGTTGCCGCAGACTTTAAGCGTTTGGGTATGCATATCAATTTTGCGCCGGTTGCCGATATTAATAACAATCCTAAAAACCCCGTGATCAGTTATCGTTCTTTTGGCGACAATAAATATAATGTGGTAGAAAAAGTAGGCGCTTACATGAGAGGGATGCAGGATAACGGCATCCTGGTAAGTTTAAAACATTTTCCCGGGCATGGCGATACTGATGTAGATTCTCATTATGATCTGCCCCAGTTACCTTTTACACGTGCACGGCTTGATTCTCTGGAAATATATCCGTTTAAAGAACTCATTAAACAAGGCGCATCAGGTATTATGGTTGCCCACATGAATATTCCTGCCATGGATACTTCAAAAAACCTTCCTTCAACCTTATCACAACCCATTGTTACCGATGTTCTAAAAAACGAACTGGGCTTTAAAGGTTTAATATTTTCGGATGCGATGGGGATGAAGGGCGTTGTTAAATTTTTTCCGGAAGGGGAAGCCGATGTGCGTGGAATTATTGCCGGAAATGATGTGCTGGAGCTTTCGGAAAACTCTAAAAGGGCTATCAAACTCATCCGTAAAGCTATTCGTAAAAAGCGCATAACCTGGGACCGGGTAAATGCCAGCGTTAAAAAAATACTTGCGGCTAAGTACCAGGTTGGTTTAAATAAGTTGCAGCCGGTAGATCCGAATGGTATTGCAGCTTATTTAAACCGTCCCGAAACAACCGCCCTTAACCAGCGTTTAGCAGACGCGGCGGTAACTATATTAAACAGCGATAGTGCGATCAGGCAATTTGACCCTTCTAAAAAAACCGCCATTATAAGCATTGGCGTAACAGAGTTAAGCACATTTCAAAAAGAGCTGAAATCCCGATTTACCAATTCCAGGAATTTTATTGTTTCTAAAAAAGCGCTTCCCTCCTATATTAAAGATCTGGCAGCCGAGCTGAAAACCTACAACCAGGTTATTATTGCACTGCATGATATGCGTAAACGCCCGGCTGCTGTTTTAGATTATAGCAATGAAGTTAAATTGTTTATTGCACAGGCTGCCCAAATAAATACCATTACCAGCGTTTTTGCCAACCCTTATACCATTGCCGGCTTGCCCGGAATTGAAAAGAGTAAATGTTTAATTGTTAATTATCAGCAAAGTGAACAAGCACAAAAGGCCACTGTTAAACTCATCAGCGGACAGCTAAAAGCTAATGGTAAATTGCCGGTAAGCATTAATGCTTTTTTTAAAAATGGGGATGGGATAAGCCAATAAAATTAGTATTACATTGAATTTACATAAGTATTTTCTATATACACATATTGGTAATTAATATTCACTTAAGTATTTTCTAGTTACATATATTAATAATCAATATCCACTTAAGTGTTTTCTATATACACATATTGGTAATTAATATCCACTTAAGTGTTTTCTAATTACATATATTGGTAATCAATATTCACTTAAGTATTTTCTAATTATACATATTGGTAATCAATATTCACTTAAGCGTTTCCTAATTATACATACTGGTAATCAATATTCACTTAAGCGTTTTCTAATTACACCTATTGGTAATCAATATTCACTTAAGTGTTTTCTAATTACACTTACTAGTAATTAATATTTACTTACTTGTTTTAATCAGGAGCAGGAGAGGAAAGCGTTCAGAGAACTGTATTAATTAAAAAGGGCAGTATTCATTGAATGCACTTTAAAATCTAAAATTCTCCTATAGCCAGAGAATTTTGGCATCTTAAATCATTTATTTCATTTTCCATAACATCCACCAGGGTATGGCTGGCGACCGGTGGTGTTCTAAATGATAGCCGAAAAAGTAACAGGATAAAAAAGCGAGTACATGGTTTTTCCGCTGGGTTCGGGAGTGATGTTCATTATTGTGCTCGCCGTGATGCGGTAGCCAGGTACCGAAGAAAAAGAGCTGTAAAGTGCTTAAGAGCGATGGTAATACCCAAAAGAGCAATAAGTTTTGCTCAGGTATCCATAGTTTTAACACATTAAAAATAACAGCCATTAAAACCAGCTGCCACCAGCTGATGTACTCCCACATAAATTGACCATACCATTTAAAAAAAGTCCCCTCAGCATGGTCCGGGTCATTTTCGGTGTGAACAAACTGATGGTGTTTGTGATGTTTTGCATATAATTTACCATAAGGAAAAACAGCATACAAAGCGGTACAAATTTGCCCGATGATGGTATTTATAGTTTTATTGGATGAAACGGTGCCATGCATAGCAT
>JBASZP010000206.1:0-2175 GCA_049660965.1 Daejeonella sp.
CCATAGGGGAGATGGTATACTTTTTATACAGGGCACTTTGAAAAGCAGATAAAGGAATATGTTTTTCCATACTAATTGTTGCGGTTTCATCCGTTCTTGATACTGTAACTTCTGTAACACCCGGAACCATTAGTAAATCACTTTTTACTTTTGCCTCGCAACCGCCGCAGGTCATTCCTCTTACTTTATAGCTGTGTGTCATAACCAATATTTATAAAGCACAAAATTAATAAGACATAGGGTTAAAAGAAAGCAATGTTAACAAGTCATAGGTTGTTATTATAAGTTTCAATTAAGCCCGGAATTTTAGCTTATTGATTATAAAAGGATACTCAACTATTGTACTTCTTCCCACCATGCCTTTAAAGGCTTAGTGGCTTTTAAATTTACTTCTTCCCCAATCATTGGATTTATAAGGGTAATATTTTTCTTTTTGGCCTCTTTTGTAACTCTTATAATCGGTTCATCCCAGGCATGTAATGCCAGGGCAAACTTCGACCAATGTACGGGTATTACTTTTTCGGCCTGTAGATCTATAGAGGCCTGCACAACTTCTTCGGGCATCATGTGAATGTATTTCCAATATTCATGATACTGGCCGCATTCTAAAATAGCGAGATCAAAGGGACCATGAGTATTTCCGATAGTTTTGAAATGAGTATCATATCCGCTATCACCACCTAAAAAGATTTTCATACTGGGGGTTTTAAGCACAAATGACGACCATAAAGATTGATTTCTTTTGAAACTTCTTCCTGAAAAATGCCTCGCTGGGGTTATATTAACCACAAAACCATCATCAAATATGACTTCTTCATTCCAATCTTTCTCTATAATAATATTCTTATTAAAACCCCAATGTTCAAAATGAGCCCCTACACCTAAACCTGTAATTATTTTTTTGATCTTGGGTTTCAGTTTAATGATCGTTTCATAATCCAGGTGATCCCAGTGATCATGTGAAATAAAAAGGTAATCTATAACAGGAATATCATCCGCAGTATAGACATCGCTGCCTTTATAACTCCTGGTGGTAAATTTTACAGGGGACGCATTACCGCTAAATATAGGGTCGACCAACATCCGTTTCTTATCAACCTGGAGGAAATAAGAGGAGTGGCCAAACCAAACCATAATGTCTTTATTAGCGCTTAAGCCGTGCAGATCGGTTTTTATGGAAGGCAATATATGTAAAGGTCTAACTGTTTTGCTTTTGCCAAAGAAAAAATCTTTCATAACTATAAAATAGCTAACTCCTTGTTTTATTTCCGGGGTGTAGCTTAGGTTTTGAAAACTTTTATTTTTATAATTTGATGATCTTTTTATTCCTGCTAACCGTTCGCCCGACGGCATTCTGCCAAAATTTTTCCGGTTCAGAAATAATAATATTAAAATGATACCTGCCAGTATGATTAAAATGCTTATTAACATATACGTATTTGACTTAATGTGATAGTACCGGAAAAATTACCCCCTTAGAATATTAATATTTTCTGATAATTGTTATCAAAAAGAAAATTTCGTAAAAATAGCTAATTCTAACCTTTTGTTCTAACTTGCTTTTATGGAGAAATCATAGAGGTATATCATAATCGTCACATTTTAAATCATCACTAATGAAAAGACAAATTCCCCTCTTTTTTAATCTTTTAATACTACAGTTATTCTTTTTTACTGCTGATTCAAATGCATTTGAGCATTTTTTTCTACAGCATCTGGATAATAGAAACGGCCTTTCAAACAGCGCTATAAACTATGTATTTAAAGATTCTGATGATCTGATCTGGGTTGCCACCTGGGATGGTTTGAATAGGTATGACGGAACTTCTTTTCATGTTTTTAATTATAGCAAGGAGTTAGGTTCTAAAAGTATTGGCAGTAATGTTATTCAACACATTACAGAAGATAAACGTGGAAATATCTGGATTAATACGATAGAAGGTATTTCACGATATGAAAAACGTTCAGGGAAATTTTATAACTATTTTTATAACCAAAATCAGCGGGGCAAAATCAGTGAACAAGAATATAAGCTTGCCGTTGATAAGGTCGGGAATATCTTTTGCCTCACTCAAAAATATAACCTTCTCTATTATGATCTTAAGGCTGATGTCTTTCGCCCTTGTTATCTTCCTAAACGTTCTGCAAAATTTAGCAAACTTGCTTTTGATGGCT
>JBASZP010000207.1:0-2106 GCA_049660965.1 Daejeonella sp.
TTTTACATAAATTGAGTGTCAACTAAAAACTTGTACTGAAAGCTATTATTCGCATAACACCTAACAATATAAAAAAATAGTCAAAATAGTTGTGTTTGTTCGATTTTATTAAAGTGAAAACTGTGAGAATAGTTAAAATAAGCGTGTTTACCTTTAAAAGTAAAATAACAGTAAACAAATTAAGTATATCATAGTAAAATAACAAAGAATACAGTATTAGTACAAGCTGAATAATTTTACTAATTAATTTGATTATTCTCATAATAATATTATTTATCTATTACTGGTGGTGGAAACTTTGGTTCCCCGATTATTTTAGGAGGAATTTGATAAGTTGTTTCAAAATGAAGTTCATGAGGTGACTTTTTGAGCTTTACAAGCTTGTAGCTTTCTAATACTTGATCATATATTCTTTTTAATTCTATGGGTAAACTTGCAAACTGTGTTTTAATATGTTTCTTGCCTTTTGAAGAATAAATAATCATCTCTATTTCCGAATCGTCATAAGCATAGGGGTAGATTTCCTTTAGATCCTCAAATTTAATCTTTCTAAAATCTTTATTTAAAGCTCTCCAGTCTTTTTTATCAAATTTTCCATAATAATACCCTTTAGGATTTGCATATAATCCGCCATAATATTGATAATGTAAAGAACTATCTATTTCGACAGCAGAATAAGGGCATTCACCACTACGACACCAACCGGAAGCAACTGCAATCTTAAATATCTTAATATCATCTTTTTGATGACATGATAAGAATAATAAATAGAATACGAACACCCTTATTTTCATCATTTTTCTCTTGTTTTAAAAGTTATAAGGATAATAATTTATCCATTGAATAGCATTCGTATCATTAATGGTATCTCTATTATGACTTATATTCGCTTCAAAGGTTAATCCTGCTTCACCCTTTGCTCCGGTTATAGGATCATATATATCACTCGTTAATTGATTTTGATGACGACCAAAATGAACAAATTCATGAAGAGTTGTAATTGCCAGAAGTAATCCTGTAGCTTGTATTGTTTTTCCAGATTGAGCAGCATCAAGCTCGCACCAGCAACGGGGGATTTTCATTTATTTACTTATTATCATCAAATCACTTTCAGAATATCTATTTGATTTTTTCTTACCACCAACAATTAATTGATAATAATATTTTTGATCTTTATGATGCCAAAAAAAATCATCAATCGTTGCTTCAATTTCTGGTTTTGTAATCTGAAAAACTTTATCATCCCATTTGAATTTTGAAGAAGGTAAAAAACCTTTTACTGCATTAGGCTTAACTCTTAGAATATGTTTTTTTGATTTCACAATTAAAAACCCGTCTTTTAAATCAATACACACATAAATAGTATTTATTAGATTATTTTTAACATAATCTCTATCATCCACATGAACAAATTCTAGATTATCAATTAATTGAAAATCACTTTTATAATACAGTGTATCTAAGTAGAGCCATTTGTTTAAATATTCTTCCATAATGAATTAATTTGTAAAAGGAATATACCCTTGAAAATTTGTTGCGAAATTATTTGGAGTGAATTTTTGGTTAAATAATGGTTGTGCATTTTGAAGTGATTGGGCAGAAGGTTTAAAATGCCCTGAAATATTATCTACTTTGTAAATTTTACCTGCTCTAAATTCTATTATTCCAGCAGTTTTTACAGATGGATCAACACCACCAATTAAAGTTGGATGAGGAGCTTTCCCATCTGGCACTGAAAAGTCAAATCCTTTGGCTCTTGTTCCTATTATAATATTATCAGCCTCATCAACTACATACATGTATTGACCGTTTAACACACTTCCAGCACTTTGGTCTAGTTTCATTGTACCTGATGGATTTTTAATAAGGGAGTTTACGTTCGTTGCAGTTGGATTTAATTTATACTCACCATTGATTAATACTCCTGCTAATTCATCAGCCGATTTTAAAGAATTATCAACCTTAAACAAGCTATTCCCCGCCCCCTTCACTATACCATCAGCCAACCCCTCTGTTTTTTTAGCTTTTTCAAGAAGCGTCTCGCCAACCTTTTCTAGATCCGCTTTATTTGCTTTGGCTAAAAAATCTTAAAAAGAAATTACTTTT
>JBASZP010000208.1:0-1939 GCA_049660965.1 Daejeonella sp.
TTGACGACATTCTTTCAGCTGAACTTGCGGGAACAACTTGCGTATTAACACATAAAAACGAAGAAGCGTTTCAGGTTGCCGGACTTTTGACGAAATACGGACACCAAGCAAAGTTGATTCAGAGTAATGACAGTTTTAGCTTGTATAATCTTGCAGAGGTTCGTTACTTTTTAGATGCTTTGAAATTAGATGATGAAGTATTTATTATCAGTGATGATGTTTGGGGGAATGCAAAACGAAAACTTATTGAAAGATACAAACTAAGTTCAAAGTTTGAGATATGTAATAACCTTATCAAAGATTTTGAAGGGACTAACACGAAGAAGAAATATAAATCAGATTTTGAAGTTTTTATCCGAGAATCCAATTTGGAAGATTTCATCAGCACAAACGGTGAAACAATTTTCGTTTCAACCATTCATAAGGCAAAAGGTAGAGAATTTGACAATGTGTTTATACTTCTCGAAAATTTTGATGCAGCAAAAGATGATAAGAAGCGACAACTTTATGTTGCAATGACAAGAGCAAAACAAAACCTGACAATTCACTTGAATGGAAATTATCTTGAAAAGTTCAAGACAGAGGGATTAGAAAGAGTTGAAAACAAGGACACTTTTGAACCACCAAACGGCTTAGCACTTCACCTTTCACACAAGGATTTGAACTTGGGTTACTTTGAGTTCATTCAGAAAAGGGTTAACGCCTTGACAAGCGGAGATTCAATTTCCATTTCGGAAGAAGGTTGTAAAAATGAAAAAGGAGAATTGGTCTTGAAGTTCTCAAAGAAATTTCTAGATAAATTGCAAGAGATAAAAAACAATGGCTTTGAGTTGAAAGCTGCCAAAGTTAATTTCATTGTTCATTGGAAGGCCCAAGACAAAGAACAGGAAGTGAAAATAGTACTTCCCGAACTTAATTTTGAGAAAATAGTTGAATAATGACAGTTATCTATATATTCTTTTCAGCCTTCACAATTCTCCGAATCGCAAACATCATTCTTGCCTTAAAGCTGGTAAGAAAAAATCGGGCTATACTTAGTTGAATAAATATTCTGAAAAAGCTCACTTCAACTTTTTCAACCCCTTTGCGTTAACCAAGCTTTTCATTTGGGTAATAGCAATTTGGTTAAGTTGTAATAGTCGTTCCTTTTGCATCAAACCTTGATGAATTAAAACAGCATTGATACTTTCAAGATTCGATAACACGACCAATTGCTCAATGGTAGCATGGTCGCGGATATTGCCTTCAAGTGTAGGGTTGGCATCTCTCCATGCTGCTGCGGTGATACCGAACAAAGCCATATTGAGTAAATCTGCTTCTGTGGCGTAGGTGAGGCTTGCTTGTTTGCTGGTGATGGCATCGGGTATAAGCTTTTCTTTGATGGCATCGGTATGTATATGATAATTTACCTTGGCTAAGGTGCGTTGTAAATTCCACTCTAATTTGAGACGGTTATTTTCATCTTCTTTAAGGCGCTGAAATTCTTTGATAAGATAAAGCTTGAAACCCGAGCTAACCCATGATGCGAATTCAAAAGCAATATCTTTTTGTGCAAATGTTCCTCCGTTATTCCCAACTTTTGATACTATTCCCTTTGCATGAGTACTTTCTATCCATTTGGCTGGAGACAGGGTAAATGAATTACTTCCAGCATCAAACAGAAAGGAGTCGAATTCGACCCCTTTGAATTCAGGATTGTTTAATTGTTCCCATAGGCCTAAGAATTCTATGGTGGTTCGGCTACGCATCCAGTTTTTTACAACATCCTTAGGTTCTTCCGCATTTTTCTGCCTGGCTATGTCAGTGAGCGAGATATAATCTTCTTTATTTATTTTAAGAGTGGCTATTGAAAGCCCTTTAACAATGATAATTTCTTTTTTTGCCATATTTCTTTTTTTGTGGCGAATACGCCTTTTTTAATTGACCATTGCCCTCAAAC
>JBASZP010000209.1:0-8519 GCA_049660965.1 Daejeonella sp.
CTATTGGTTTGGGCAGTACCGGTTTAGCTTATCGTGAATTATTATTTAACCCTTCAAAAACTATTGGTTTTGATCCCGGGTTTCATTCTTTAGACACCTATTTATTTACTTCCGATTCCGTACATTATTACCGGGCACGTTCCCCATATACTGAATTATATTATGTAAGCGGCGGTGATCGGGAGCAGCTTTTTAAAATTTTACACACCCAAAATATCCACCCTAATTTAAATTTCGGAGCCAATTATAATCGTATTGCATCTCAGGGTTTTTATACCAATCAATCAGCCAATCATTTGAATGCCGCTGTATTTTTTTGGTATGAATCGACAAATAAACGATATAATTTATTGGCTAATGCAGTTTTTAATACCATTAAAGCCGGAGAGAATGGATCTACAACAAATGATAGCATTTTTGATAGCTCTTCAGATTTCAGAAAAGATGCACAGATTGTCAGATTAAGCGGAACGGGTAGTAACCGCCCGAGACAAACCTGGAAGCAGAACAGTTTTTCTCTCAAACAATTCTATTACATTGGTCGTATTGATACTACTTTGAAAGATAGTTCGCTTTCAAAAATATTACCTACACAACGGGTTTCTCATGCTATAACTTATTTTGTAAATAAGTATAAGTTCTTTAGAAATGAAGAAGATAAATTCGGCGCTTTCCCAATACCTGATGTAAGTACCAATCTTACCAATGACTCCACACAGGTTACAAATTTACGGAACGAGTTTTCTTACAGTTTTTATTTAAGGCCTAAAGCGGTAAGTTTTTTAAAAAATGAGCTTAAACTGGATTTAGGTATTCAGCATGATTTATACCAGTATCAACAATTTGACTATAAAACCAATTTTCAGAATATTACACTTAAAGCCGGTTTGGGTTATCGCTTTAGCGATCGGGTTAATATTAACGGAAATTTAGTTCAAATTGCACAAGGTCATAATGCCGGGGATTATTTTTATGAAGCGAATACAAACTTTTTATTAAGTAAATCAATAGGCAGAATAGTTTTGGGCGCTTACTTACAAAATAAATCCCCAGAACAATTATTTGAGTATATAAATTACCAGTTTCATCAATGGGATATTGATTTTGGCAGGGTTAAGATCAATAATCTGTCTTTTCTATACCAAAACTCTAAGCTTAGGTTATCTGCAAAAGCGGAGTATTTTTTGATCAGCAATTATTTATATTACAAAGAAACTGATGTAGAAAAGAAAATACAACCTGCTCAATTGAATACACCTATTAATCTGCTGAAATTGACCATAGGTAAAGACTTTAGGCTTTGGAAATTTAATTTAGAGAACTATATCGTTTATCAAAAAACTGATTTCCAGGATGTTTTACGAACTCCTGAACTGTATACTTACAGTAGTTTTTATTATGCTGATACATTCTTTAAAAATTTACATACCAATATTGGTTTTGATGTGCGTTTTAATACACAGTTTAAAGCCCCAGCTTATGATATAAATACAAGTCAGTTTTATAACAATAATAATCCAAATGAATATGCCAATTATCCTTTAATAGATGTTTGGGTTAAAGCCAATTTAAAACGGGCAAGCCTCTTTATAAAATATGATTATGTTAACCAGGGATTACAATCAAGGGGTTTTTATACGGTAAAAGAATACCCTATGCAGGATGCTTTACTTAAATTCGGAGTAAGCTGGAAATTTTATAATTAGCCTCACACGCCATTGTACTCTTTCCCTATAGCACTCCCTGTAGAGGAAGACTGTTTATTTAATTTGCATATTAACAAATTAGCACATTACTCTAAGTTTTCTGTTTTTTCTTTTTAGCTGCCGGAAATAAAACGTTATTGAGAATAAGTCTGTAGCCCGGAGAATTAGGGTGTAAACTTAGATCAGTTGGCGGATCGCCCACGGCATGCTGGTAATCTTCCGGATCATGACCTCCATAAAAAGTCCATTGACCTTTCCCAAAATCACCATGTATGTATCTAACTTCATTTGCAGTTTTAGTTTCGCCCATAATCAATACATCAGGTTTAATTAAATTTTTGCGAAATGCAGTAGTCTGCCCCATAAAACCTTTAATTACCTGGTCGTGATTTTGGGTTAACATAGTAGGCACAATATCCCATTTTGCAGAAAAACTGAATAAGGTAAAGAAATCATTGGTTTTTTCTATGCTCCGTATTGGCGTTGCATCAATAGTAGAAAATTCATAATTAGATGGATTTAAATCAAGTTTAAAATCCTGGAAAGCAAAAGTTTGGGTAAAATTAAGTTTAGATTGAGCCTGCGGATCGGCTCCGTCGCCATCAAACATACTTTCGCAAATATCAACTCCATTACTTGCCAATGCAATATCAAACGTTTCAGGACCAGAGCACATCGCAAACATAAATCCGCCGCCGGCGCAGAAATCCCTGATGTTTTTTGCAACTACAGATTTCATCTCTGATACTTTTTTGAAACCATTACGTTTAGCAGTGTTTTCCTGTAATTTAACATCTTCCATATACCAGCTCGCATTTCTAAACGCATTCCAAAAACGACCGTATTGCCCGGTAAAATCCTCATGATGTAAATGCAGCCAGTCGTACTTTGGTAAATCGCCTTTTAAAACTTCATCATCATAAATAATCTCATAAGGAATTTCGGCGTAAGTAAGTACAAGGGTTACAGCATCATCCCATGGTAACTTATTTTTAGGTGAATACACAGCAACTTTTGGAGCTTTTTCAAGTTTTACTAAATCCATATTTACAGAAGGATCTGTAATTTCATTTAATATGGCGTTTACTTTAGCATCAGCAATTACTTCGTAAGAAACTCCCCGAATTTTGCATTCATTTTCAATGGGCTGAGAATAGTTTATTAAAAAACTTCCGCCCCGGTAGTTTAATAGCCAGTCTGCTTCCAGCCCATTTTTTAGTACCCAAAATGTTATTCCGTAGGCTTTAAGATGATTTTTTTGATCCTCGTCCATTGGGATAAGTATAGAGGCTGCACGGCTGCTAATACAGAATAGGAATAGAATTAAGGTAAAGCGCCATCTAAGCATAGATAATACTCGTTAAACTTATTTCAAAAGGTATTAATAGATTAAGAATTAAAGATATAAAACTATTAATCCAGATACAAGAAGCTATAAACTTAAATCATGATTTTTTCTTACCATACATCATAACAGCGTTCCATGAATATTCTACACCGGTAACTAAGGGATAAATAGTATTAGGATCATCTGCATCTATCTTCACATCAATTTCCAAATTCTGTTGAGCATTTGGGGTCCCTATTGGATAAACTTCCCAAGTCGATTGAGTTTTATATGGAGTGTCAGATCCGTTGTTTACTTCCAGTGTAAATGTATACGCCTGGTAATATCCATGAATCCCCGTTCCACGGAGAGGAAGAAGAGTAAGTTCAAGTATTTTTGCTCTGCCTTTTTTTGCACGTGCAAGTGCCTCTTGCCTTTTAAATAGCATTTTTTCTCTGCTTTTAGAAGTAAGCATAAAATATAAGCTTACTATTATAACTAGTATAATTATAATAATTACTGTTTTTCCCATAAAAATTATGTTATGTATTTAATATTTCTCAAAGATATAATTAAAGCAGTTTAGGACGTATATCTATTTTAGATAAAAAAAGTAAGCAAATTTTATGTAAATATCAAAAACTAAGCTCTTTTTATTCTGTCAATTATCTTCACGATTTTATCCAAAACTATCAGATTCTTTATTACAATTAGTTCAATTTTATATAGTTATTCTTTGCATTTCGTTGAATTAATTACCTTTACGCACTTAATAGAACTATTATTAGATGAGCAAAGCAATTATAAAAACAGAGAAAGGTAATATGACTGTGCAATTTTATGATAAGGATGCACCCGGTACTGTAGCGAATTTTTTAAAACTGGCGAAAGAAGGATTTTACAACGGTGTTACTTTTCACCGGGTAATTAATGATTTTGTAATACAGGGTGGAGATCCAACCGGTACAGGTGCAGGCGGACCAGGTTATAAAATTAAATGTGAGCTGGACGGAGAAAATCAATATCATGATCGTGGAGTATTATCTATGGCTCATGCAGGGCGTGATACCGGCGGTTCTCAGTTCTTTATTTGTCACAGTCGTACTAATACCGCTCATTTAGATCGTAACCATACCTGCTTTGGTAAAGTGGTTGAAAATGTAGATGTTGTGGATAATATTCAACAAGGCGATAAAATTTTAAGCATAGAAGTGCTTTCAGGAGAATAATATAGTTTTATGAGATTTAAAAAAGGTTTTATACTTTTATTGCACTAATTTAAAATCTGCTTTGCGATTTCCGCTCAGCATTACACAAAAATATGAATTTACGAGGGCTTGTTTCTGTATCCGGTAAACCGGGATTATTCAAATTAATTGGACAGAATAAATCAGGATTTATTTTAGAAAGTCTGGATGAATTAAAGAGTAAGATTGTGGTTAATATGTCAACTGCGAAAATCGCTTCTTTAGAAGAGATTACTATTTTCGGCCAGGATGAGGACTTGAAATTATGTGATATTTTAGAAAGCATGAAGAATAGTAAAACTATTCCCGATTTAAAAACTGCTGATGGAAATATCTTACGTAAATTCTTTTCCGAGGTTGCGCCAAAACACGATGCTGAAAGGGTTTATACATCAGATATGAAGAAGATGATAAATTGGTTTAACTCCATTAAAGAACTTCCATTATTTACGGAACCTGCTCCCGAACCATTAACAGAAAGTAATAATGGAATAGAAATAGCTAATAAAAAACCAGAACCTGTAGTAATGGAAAAACCCAAACCTACCAAAGCTGCTGGTAAAAGCACAACACGTTTATCGCAAAAATCTAAATGAGCTTTCCTCTAAATATTTTTTAGAAAAAATAAACAATAGCTGCCCCAATAGCTAATGCTATGATAATCAGAATCCAAAAACGTTTATTTTCATTATCAGGATTTACTCCTTTAAAGCGATATTTTCGTTTATAACTTTGCATAAAACTTAATTTTTTTAAGCGTGATGATAAGGTTCGCCTTTTAAAATAGTATAAGCACGATAAAGCTGTTCAATAAAAAACAGACGCACCATTTGGTGTGAAAACGTCATTTTTGATAAGGATATTTTATCATTTGCCCGCTTATAAATATCAGGATAAAAGCCGTAAGGCCCGCCTACAACAAATACCAGATGTTGTACGCTTCCAATCATCTTTTTATTTAAAAAACTGGAAAAAAGCTTTGAAGAATATTCCTGACCTTTTTCATCTAATAAAATCAAATAATCTGTTGTTGTAATTTGTTTAAAGATGAGTTCTGCTTCTTTTGCTTTCTGTTGATCAAAGGATAAATTCTTGGTATCCTTAAGCTCAGGCAATTCTGTTATGTTAAATGAAACATAATGTCTAAGCCGTTTCAAATATTTCTCTATACCTTCTAGTAAGTATTTATCTTCTGTTTTTCCAACGGTAAGAAGAGTTATTTTCATTGATCTAATTTAAAAATGCTGGTTAAAGAAAAGAAGAAAATACTGTTATTTAGTTATACCTGGATATTTTGCTTTTCAATCAGCATCAAAAGAATTTAGTT
This sequence comes from Daejeonella sp., assembly GCA_049660965.1. GTDB lineage: Bacteria > Bacteroidota > Bacteroidia > Sphingobacteriales > Sphingobacteriaceae > Daejeonella. Next base: position 5,608 of record JBASZP010000209.1, read on the forward strand.
TTTTTGAGGTTTCTTCTTTTAAAATAAGTAGTCCCCATTGTTTTTATTGACGGTTACTTTAATTTCTTCCAGGTTTGAATGAAATTGATCATAACCTGTTTTCAAATTACTCCAAAAATTTAATAATGTTGAATCGGATTTATATTGTTTTTTGAATTTAGAAACATTTGTTTCTGTAAATCTAAAGGGAAAAATGTAGACCGGAATTTTTAACTGACCGTTTTTTCGGGCTTCAATTGCATAAATATAAATTTCTTTTATCTTATCATTAGTCATAGGCATACAGCCTATCGTCACACATTCTCCATGTATAAATATATCTCCACCTAAGTTGCTTGCTTTACTTCTTAACTTATCTGCTGCGTTAGGATAACTTAATCCTAGTGAGAGGTAATAACTGCTTGCGGGGTTAAATCTGTCAATGTAATAAAATCCCTCAGGAACCTGATTGTCTCCAAACTTATACTTCGGACCCAGTTTTCCCGAGCTTGAACAGATATCATAACTCTTTAATTGCTTATATTTTGTATTCCCTTTCTTCTTTACATAGATGTCTAATTCTTGTTCATGTTTATAAACGGCAATTAAAATATTGATATTGTCGAGATTTAGATTTACTTCTTCTAATTTTTTTACTACCACAGCCTCTTTGTCATTATAAGCTGTTTGTACTCTTGCATACTTCTTTTGATCAGATAAAAAATCAGTAGTTAATGTAAAAGCTATAGATAAGAATATAAATACTAATAGGATTATTGATTTCACGGAATTAAAGTTAAGGTGGCATAAACAATAGTGTTTGTCTTCCACAGAATTTGATTAGAACCAAGCATAAATATCTAAACTATCAATCTGCAATGATTTCTACAAAGCTAATTAAAAACAAGGATAATTGAATTTAACCAAATTCTTGAATAAAGTACTAGTTAATAAAAATACTTTGGCAGTTTTCTATGTATTAACTTGTTATTGTTAATTCGGGTTCTTTAAGAATTAATAGAGGTATAGAGGTATCCGAAAGTAGTTCTTTAGTAACACTTCTGTTGAATAGTCTTTCGATGAAAGAATGCTTTTTAGGGATGGCCATAAGAAGATCAATCTGATGTTCTCTGATAAATTTGAAGATGCCATCTGCAACATCTTCATCATTAATAAAATGATAAATTGGTTTTGCTTCGTTTTGCAGATTATATAGTTTACTCATTTTTCTAATTATTTCATCAGAAGATTGAGCCTTACCCTCTTTTGCTACATGTACCACATATAATTGAGCATTTAGAAAATTTGCATATTTTTTAATAAATTCAAGCGATGTGGAGGAGTTATTTAAATCTTCCAGATCACAGGCAAAACCAATTTTACTAATCGTTTTAAACTTATAGATTTCAGGTATAAGAAGTAATGGAACAGCACATTCTTTAATGAGTATCCCGGTTGTATTTTCAAATAAGAATTTATCTAATAGGGATTTATGTTTTACCCCAATTACAACCATATCTATTCTTTCTGAATCTACTATTGATCTTAATGCAAATTCCAGGGACCGTTGGTCAGTATAACCTTCTATTGATGTTGCTGGATTAATTATCTGCTGTAACTCTTCTTTAATCCGGGTAATTTTGTTTAAACTATCCTTTTTTATGGTATCTATTTCTGTTAGTGTATATAATGGAGCATCAGACGCAAAGGGCATTATTTGATAAGAATGATATAGGATCAGTTTTTCAACAGGCAATTGCCAGCTTAACGCGGCTACATAACGTGCAGCATTCAATGTTTTCTCAGAAAAATCAACTAACACAAGAATTTTCATTTAGTGGGATTTAGGTTTGATGTATAAAGCGTAATGTTTGCTATAATATAAACCCTTCTTTTTAATAAAAAGTTTTTAATAGCCAAAGAAATACAGCTGAATCTTTGCTTATTTGGAATTGTAAATACAAATGTTACTCCAAGTGTATATATATTTATATTATATGAGGTATGCTTTAGACTGTCTCATTTGCTTTTTAAAGCAGATTTTATATCACTAAGTTATAGTTGTATTATTTCGCAAATATGCGTCAGTCCAAAAGATAATATTGTTTAATAGTGACTTAGAACCCCTTTGAATTTCTTATCAGCTTTAATCAAGAAGTTGCAGGATATATTTGGTATAAAAATAGAGGGTACTCAAATATATATAATTGATTGTGGTCAATCATAATTATGATGATCATCAATAGATATTTGACTTTTTAACAAATATTTTGTTGCAGAATAATTATGAGTAGCATAAATATGATTAATTCCGTAATGGGTACATTTATTCGCCTCTCTAATCACAAGTAATTCAGCTTTATTATATCCCCTGATTGGTAATGAAAAATATTTTAGTGATTGAAAATGATGAAACTTTAAAGGAAAGTACTGTAGAGATACTTAAATTATCTGGTTACGGAGTTTTAACCGCCTCTGATGGAAAAAAAGGAGTAGAAATTGCTGTTAAAGAAAATCCTGATCTTATTATTTGCGATATATTAATCCCTAATTTAGATGGATTTGGTGTATTAAAAATTATAAGTCTTCATCCAAAAACCTCTGCCATTCCGTTTATATTAATTACCGGAATAAATGAATTAGATGATCAGCGGAAAGGGATGAACCTGGGAGCCGATGATTATCTGATCAAACCATTTACCGCAACAGATCTTTTAAATGTTATTAGTATCCGTTTAAAAAAATCAGAAAACTTAAAAAGGAATTTTCATAATCAGGGGGATGTTCTTCCTGATTTCCTTAATATAGAGGGAAAGAACAATAGTGATAGTTTGCTTCATGAAAAGTATCGTGATCCTGTAAAATATAAAAAGAAACACTTATTGTATGTGCAGGGGCAACGCCCTACGGTTTTATACTATATTCTTAAAGGA
>JBASZP010000210.1:0-2117 GCA_049660965.1 Daejeonella sp.
ATCATAGGCTTATCAACAAAAAATGTGGATAGTACTCTGAGTTTTAAACCTATGACAGGTTTCGAACACTCCTAATTTGTAATCCACCCTAATCAGTTTACTTCGGGATGCCCTCCCATCCCGAACAGCAATGGGAAGTGCGGCAAAATTTTTCTCCTTGGTCTGTGTTGTCACAGTTCAACCAGCTTTATAGTCTTCCGGTAACTGGCATAGCATTGCCGACGATGGAAGTATGGCAAAATCTTGTTAGCATGGCATTGCCGGAGGCGAAAGCAGAATATATTCCCTTATATTGTACTTAAAGATAACAAGGGGTAACCAAATTAAGGCGAATACGATACTAAGGCCATAAGAAAACAGTCATGGTATGATAGTTGTAAAGTTTACGCTGAAACAAAAATTAACTTAATTTAAACATTTAAAATATGAAAATTATGAAACTATTAAAATTAAGCGCTGTTGCACTATTTATGGCCTTTGCATTTACTGCCTGTAAAAAAGACCAAGTAACTCCATCGTCAAAAACCGCTATTTTAGGTAAATGGTCAGGTAAACTTAATACTGTTACTACTAATATTAACCGGAATTATTATTTTAATATTAAATCGGAAGGCAGTGAGTTAGAAATAAGATTTGATGATCCCAATAGTCCTCCTTTTATAGGTACATGGTCTTTAAATGCCTCTAATAATAAGTTTACCGGAACATATGAAGATAATGGAGTTATAAATTTAACAGGGACTTTTGATGTAGCAAATGGGAAACTGGATGGTGATTATGAATATATAAATTCGGAAGAAGATCCTAATCCGGGAAAATTTGCCATGACTAAGGATAAATAAAATCCATGGTATCAGCAAGTAATAGTGATATTATTATTGCTGGTACAGTAACTTGGAATGTCTATAGTGACTAATCCCCCTGTTTAAATCAATTGATTTAAACAGGGGGATTTTAACTTGACGGAAGACGAAGAAGGGTTTTTAAATACATTAATTAAGCATTGAATAAACTGTGCAAACCCCTTGTGCAAACTAAATTAATTATAACCAGCTTAAAAACAATACCTGTTAGCATCAATTAACTGTTTTGACACCCGCTGACGGGTTTCTTTAATATTAAAGGGTTCCGTTTTTGTAAAACGGCGTAAACCTACCAGCATCATTCTTTGCTCATCGCCTTCGGCAAAAGAATACAGCGCTTCTTTACCTGCTAAACTAACCTTGTCTACTGCCTGATATAAATAAATACGCATCATATCCAGCTGCCCTTTACAGGCTTTTTCGCCGCGTTGTTTTACCAGCTTTTCGGTACGTAAAATGGTTGATTCTGCTATGTAGACATAACCTATAATATCGGCAATGTTCATCAGTATTTCCTGCTCTTTGGCCAGGGTCATCATCAGTTTTTGAACGGCTGCCCCCGCGATCATTAAGCCGGCTTTCTTCAAATTCTTCAGTATTTTCTTTTCTGCGGCAAACAGGGCGGTATCTTCTTCAGCAAAATCAGGAATGGCCATCAGTTCTCCTGCAACGGCCTGTGCGGGTGTCATTAAATCCAGTTCGCCTTTCATGGCCCGTTTTAACAGCATATCTACAATTAATATGCGGTTAATTTCGTTGGTCCCTTCAAATATCCGGTTAATCCGGCTGTCGCGGTAAGCCCGGTCCATGGGCGCATCGGCGGAATAACCCATGCCGCCATAAACCTGTACGCCTTCATCAACAATATAATCCAGCATTTCCGATCCCCATACTTTTAGTATAGCGCATTCAACAGCAAATTGCTCGGTTGATTTTAATTTTGCTTTGGCAGGTTCCATGCCTCCGGCAACAAAAGCGTTATAGGCATCGTCTATGTTTTGTCCGGCCCGGTATGCGGCGCTTTCTAATGCAAAGTTACGGGTGGCCATTTCGGCTAATTTATACCTGATTGCGCCGAACTTAGAAATAGGCAACCCGAACTGGATACGTTCGTTGGAGTAGTTTATAGCATGGTTCAGCACTCTTCTGGATGAGCCGATTGCCGCGGCGCCTAATTTTATGCGGCCAATGTTTAAAATGTTTACCGCGATCTTAAACCCGTTCTCACGTTCTGAAAGCATATTTTCTACCGGC
>JBASZP010000211.1:0-1780 GCA_049660965.1 Daejeonella sp.
GCTGTTATTCGTGTAAACAACCCAAAGAGAAGAAACAAGCCACCGATAATTTCGCCTACTGCAATAAAGTGTGCCGTAGTTTCAGGAAATGCAAAGCCTAATTTGGTAAACCGACCTACACCTTGATTTACATAAACAAACTTTAAAATCCCTTCCCAAAAAAATACGCCACCCGCCATTAACCGTAAGATTAAAATAGTAGATTGCCCGGTAACAGGCGGATAGAGAAACCAGTTGATAATTTTTTTCATTTTTTTTGTAATTATTTGAATAATGACGCAAACATCAACACTTCGGCTCAGGTTTAAAAACTATTTACAGCATCTACTGCTTTTGCTTGATTAAAGATTGCTTTATCAAGAATTTTTCTTGCATAGTGTAATAAAAAGTAAACCTGATTTTGACGTTATTACCTTTGAGGAAACAAAAAAATTGAAAAGCAAAACATTATTATACCATTCGCTTTTTTGGGCAGGCCTATACCTTTTATGGGTGCTTATTTTTCGCAGTTATTCGTTTTCCATTACCAAAACAATAACGGTAGAATTTTGCTATTTAATTTTTATAACAGCAGATTTTTATGCTATTAATAACTTTATTGTTCCGCATTTTTTATTCAAAAAAAAGTATCTCTTTTTTGTTTCAGCCACAGTAATAATCATTGCAGTTTCCGCATGGCTTAGAGCGTTGGTAGCCGTACAAATGAACGTTCACTTTTTTCACACCACGCCAATTGATTTCAAAACATTATACTTAAATTCGGTAGTTAATATTTCTCTCTGGGTATTGTTGGTTACGTTGGCAAAAATGTTGATTGACAGGATACAAACCCAACAACAATTAGAATTATTGGAAAAGGAAAGAGTTAGAAATGAGTTGGATTATTTAAAGGCACAAATCAATCCCCATGCACTTTTCAATTCGCTGAACACTATCTACGGGCATATTGATAAAAGCAACCAGGTTGCCAGAAACATACTCTTACAGTTTTCTGAATTATTAAAGTACCAGCTTTATGAATGTGGAGCAGAAAAAACAGATTTGGAGAAAGAGATAGCCTACATACAAAATTATGTAGCCTTTCAACGATTGCGAAAAGATGATAAATTGATTATAAATGTTGAGGTAGAAAATATTACATCGGGATTAAAAATTGCGCCTCTTTTGATAATTGTATTAATTGAAAATGCTTTCAAATTTGTGAGCAGCTTTCCCGACAAAGAAAATAAAATTACCATTAGAATATTTACAAAAGAAAACATGCTGCATTGCTCTGTTATCAATACCAAAGAGATACAGCAAAGTGCAAACAATGTAAATTCGGGAGGGATTGGAATAGTAAACTTAAAAAGAAGATTGGATTTGTTGTACCCTCAAAAATATGCACTGAATATGGATAATGAACCAAGTTTTTATGAAACAAACTTAATTATAAACTTAGCATGAAACTGAAATGTATTATAATAGACGATGAACCTGTTGCAAGGAAAATATTGCAGGAATTCATTGAAGAAATAGATTTCTTAGAGTTGATAGGAGAAGCTGAAAATCCTTTGAAAGCAATGACATTGCTGAATGATAACGACATCGACTTGATTTTTTTAGACATCAATATGCCAAAAATAAATGGTATTGACTTTCTGAAAAATTCAAAAAATACTGCAAATGTTATTATGACAACAGCTTATGCCCAATATGCCGTTGAAAGCTACAGCTTGGACGTTTTGGATTATTTGGTAAAGCCAATACCTTTTGACAGATTTTTAAAAGCCTGCAACAA
>JBASZP010000212.1:0-2429 GCA_049660965.1 Daejeonella sp.
GCGTACAATACTATTGGACGGTCTTCGTTCCACTTTTTGATATACAAGTTTTGTCTGCATATCATTATTATAAATGAATTGGTTTGCTGCTTTACTGAATTTTTCAGGAACCAACAGTTGCATGGAAAAATTATGCAACAGCTTTTCAATTGAATCTTCCCAAAGCTGTTCTGTTGTTTTTACTTTAATTAATTCGCCTACAAATGGAAGCTCCTCTTCAGTGGTTTCGAGTATGTCTATAAGTCGTTTTCTTGCATTAATCAGGTCGTCTGGTATGCGGTTTTTTCTTGCCAACAGTGAAGTAATCTGTTGTTGCAGATTTTCTATTTTCACCTCTTTACTTTCTTGTTCAATATTCAATCGTACTTTCTTTTCTGAAAGTTTTTCTATTTCCGCCGGAACAGATGTATTTAGTTCCTGAATTTTTCCGTAATTAATCCTAAAGACTGACTCATCAATTTGAGTATCCAATTTTAACTGTTCACAATAACCAGTGTAACGGGTACTTTCTGCACTTTTACGATTTCTTTTGTCTGTCTCCGTGTCAATATCTTTATTCAAAAGAGAAATTTGGCTGTCAATATTCAATGCAGCCCTTTGCGTAATCAACTGTTCTTTTTCTTTATCAAGCGTATCAACTGAAGCTGAAATCAATTCTTTATCTTTTTGTGCTATTTCAATATCCAGTTCCAACCTGTCAACATCTTTCTCCAATAACTCATATTCTATTTTGCCAAGAAAGAAAGGCATTTGTTCTTCTACAAAATCCAGCTTTTGTTTTTTAATTCGTAAATCATCCAGCTTCTGTTTGTTTTGAATTACAGGAGCCAGTAATTCAAGCTGCTTTTCATCTTTCTGAATGGCTTTATGACTTATCAATAAATCACTGTAATGAGTATGCAGGCTTTTAAACTGCTCTTCGGCCTCAGCTTCTTCCAGCATTTCCTGGCGAATAAAATTTGTTAAATCACCCAGTACTTTAATGCCTACTGTTTGGCTAAAAAGTGACAATGCTTTGTCTCTTAATCCAAATAGTTCACTAAACCTTGCCGCATATTCTTTAAAGCTGTTATAAATTTCTGTTTTAGCATATTGCTTTACTAATTTCTTCTTCCAATCACCTTTAAAATCAAAATGGTCTTTGCCAAAGTGCTCTGTGATAGTAAGTGGATAAGGGGAAACTATAAATATCTTTTGCAACCCGCCATTACCAAACCATCGTACCTGAACCAATGAAATGGTATGTTGTGTACCGGAGTTTTGAAAGCAGGCCAGCAAAACCGAATATGGATTATCAGCTTTGGTACGTAGTTGTTCTGTCTTTGATTTTTCTTCTGCCTCAGAAAATATTTTTCCATGATAACCCCAGAAGTAGGAGTTTTCGTCCCGTTCTTTTTTTGATTCAGCTCCGGATGATTGATTATAAAACCGCTTATGAGTTGGCACAAGTATGGTGAGCAGGGCATCAATCAATGTTGTTTTGCCGCTGCCGTTTGCCCCGGTAAGCAGGGATGTACGGCCATCAGGCTGCAGTTTATACACTTTGCCATTAAATGTACCCCAGTTAAATACTTCCAGGTATCTTAACCGGTAGCCATTGTCTGACTGATTATTGCTGAACAGGGTTGACATAGTTGCTTAACTTATTCTTTATTTCCTCCAGTTTATCATTACTTATAAACGCCTTAATAATCCTTTTAATTTCATATTGGTTGTTATCCTTATTGGCGGCATCCTCACGGTTTAATTTCAAAATTCCAATATTGAGTAAACTTGTAATTGGCTTTGACAGGTCTTTCCATAATTTACTTTTGTTGGGCTGCTCCTTATAAAACAATTCTATCCGCTCTTTAATTTCTTTTTGTGTGAGGTAGAACTTAGTGCCATCACTTTTGATGTCAAATTCTTCCAGCCCTTCCCGGAGAATGACTGCCAGCAGGGTGGCTTCATAAGTAAGGGATTGTTTTCTCATTAACCTTGGCAAAGGAGTTTCATCGCTTTCACCGGCTTCCGGTTGTATAATTCTTGCAAAGCCATCCTGCTCGGCAATATCAAGGGTCACACCTATTTTGCCAAAATACTCCTGTATGGCCGATGACCAGGCTTGTAATCCCCGCCAGATATTTTTATCGTCTGCATATACAGGCCCCTGTAACAGCTTAATGATTACTGCTGCAAATGGGGCTCTTGGAATTTTTGTTTCCATATTAATTTATTTGTGGCCTTGTATATATTACCATCGGCACATTTATTTTTCTTTCGCCGATTAATATCGGCTCTTTTGCTTCTTCAATAATCAAGTGATGTGAACCCGAAGTGGCTATTGAAAAATAACCGACTATTTCGCTTAACCCATTTTCAACTCCATACTCATCAATAATTTCCTTAAGCGTAACCTGGGTTTTATTTTCCAGCATCCTGTCTATACG
>JBASZP010000213.1:0-2251 GCA_049660965.1 Daejeonella sp.
CTCGGCAACCTCACCTAACCTATCTAATGCAAATCTTCCTATTCCTTTAGCGCCAGTTTTAACCCTGCCTGAACCAGTTTCAAATTCATCCTCTTTATTATCAGTGCCTATCATCATCCAATGGTTACGAATGATGGTTTCAGTCATACCGTCACCATTGTCAATGATAAAAAGAGAGTGGTTGGTGAGGTCGGTATCGGAATTGTCAAAAAGAATAATTGAATTTTTAGCATCAGCATCATAACAGTTTTTCACCAACTCAATAACAGCACCTTCAGCAGTAGAAAAATTCTGCTGTCCGATTAGCTGTGCTGTTCTTGCCGAAACTGAAAATGGTATCTGTGACATTATTGCTTTTAAAAACTTCGTAAAGTTAGAGTTTTAAGTGGAAAATTCCCTTTAGATATTTATTGATACAACTACCTGATCCGCAATATTAAGTTACATTGAAACGAAATAAAACAAAGTGTGCAATGTGCGGGAGTATTAGAATTTTTTGTACAGTGGATTTTTTTTTAAACTTATTTTTTGAACTGGTAGTAAAAAGGTTGTTCTCTTCTCCTAAAATATACTGTTTGAGGTGCCCTACCAAGTATATGCAATAGCTGCTAACATGGTTTACAAAAAACGACCTTCATTACGAAAGGCGTTTTCATTATAATTTTAAATCCATACTTATCGGAATAACTAAACAGGAAAAGATAAATTTAAGAACTGAGCCTGTTATGGTTGAAGGTTATACCAGTTAATGTATCCCGATAGTAAAATCTGCTTCAAACACATGCCCGTGTTCTACTTGCTGAATAGCTTCTTTATGTTTAAGGTCAACTGCATTACCTTCGGTATCTGCACAACCCAGCCAGGGTTCTATACAAACAAAATTTGCATCCGGTTTTGTCCAAATGCCCAGGTAATTAAAATTTGTATAACTAACTGAAACGGAATAATTGTTTTTAACATGCTTAAGGAAAACCTTTTTAGAGCGTATATTTTTAAATACCAGCGCATCCTTTTCAAAAAGTTCTCTTGTTAAATACACTTTACGCTCCTTAACCGGTACAGGTTCCGTTTTGCCGGTGAAAAAACCTTCGGCAGAAAGTAAATGCTTCTCTAATGGCTCTTCCTGTTCAAATTCCAGGTAATAATCTTCAAAACCTTCACCCTGATTAAGGGGGACATTAAAAGCGGGGTGGGCGCCCATGGAAAAATAAATAGCTTTATTATCCTGGTTAATTACTTTAAAGCTAACCCTTAGTCCGGTATCAAACAGATCATACAATACCTGGAAAGTAAACTTATAAGGATAAACCTTAAAGGTTTCGGTATTATAAGGAAGAGAGAACTTGGCATGTGTTTTTGTGGTTTCCAGTACATAAAAATCTTTATTGCGGGCAAAACCATGACGTTCCATGGGGTAAAAAACCCCGTCGAGCAATACCTGCTTATTTAAACAGGCACCCACAACCGGGAAAAGATTAGGCGCATGCCAGGGCCATACCTGCGCATCAGCCTGCCACAGATATTCGGTTCCGTTTAATTTATTGATCACAGATGTTAATTCTGCACCCTTTTCGCGGATGCAAACCTTTAACAGATCATTTTCGAGAGTTACCATAAGCATTAAACTTTCTTTTTGGGCCGGTGTTTTTATTTCTGAAATTATTTTTTCGCCTGATCTCCGGCTGGTAAACCGGGCCCTCGCCCAGATCAGCAGGTAAAGGCATGCGTGGTATTTCCTTCCCAATTAAATTCTCTATAGTAAAGAATTTACGCTGGTCTTTCTCATTCACAAACGTAATGGCCGTTCCGGTAGTTTCCGCACGTGCAGTGCGGCCAATACGGTGTATATAATCCTCCGGGTCAGGCGGAACGTCAAAGTTAATTACCAGGCTAATTCCTTCCACATCAATCCCGCGGCTTAATACATCCGTACCAATAATTACCGGCAACTGCCTGCTTTTAAAAGCCCTTAAAATATCTTCCCGCTGCGCCTGTTCCAGGTCAGAATGAAAAGCCTCCGCTTTAATGCCTTCGCGTTTTAAGGTTTTATTCAAATCCTTAACCGTTTCCTTGCGTGATGCAAAGATCAGCACGCTTTGATAATTACCATCCTTTAATAAACTGCTGATCAGTTTAACCTTCTGGTGGTCAAACGTCATGTAAACCTGTTGCGAAATACCCGCGGCAGGCTGGGAGAGGGCAATGTGTATTTGTTCAGGATCTTTTAAAATAGTATTGGCCAGTGTTCTTA
>JBASZP010000214.1:0-1874 GCA_049660965.1 Daejeonella sp.
GGAGTAACATATAGAGCATACTTGTTGCCGGATAAATTAAAAGGATATTCAATTGAGGGGGAAATTTACGTTTCAATAGGAACAGATGTTGTAAGGGTGGAACCAATTGAAATACCGTTAGGAGTAACACACCACAAGTATTTGAGTATTGAAATTGGAGGTACTATTTATCAAATTTTATATAATTATGGATCATTGGATGCCGAGAAAGCGGATTCTATCAGAATTAACGAGGACTCTCATTTAAAATCCTATTATACAAGGACTTTATCTACACAAGGAATAGATATACGTATAGGTAAACGTGTGATAGCAACTAAGGTTTTAGAACATATTTGGGGAGTAAAACCACACAATGACTATAATGATTTTGCTGGTGAGTTGATAATACCCGAAACTGTACCCCGTGGCAAACTAAAAACAGTAACTACAAAAACAGACTTCAAAAACGATGATTCAGATTGGCAAAACATATTTAACCAATTACACGAGAAATTCCCTTTAGTTAGAAACGCTAAAAGAACCACAGAGGAAGAATTTAAAAAGGAACTGGTATTGCAGCTTAAAAGATTTGCAAAAGAAGACGACATCATTACAAGGGAGAAATGTGTGTGGCCTCCAGGCGTAAAAATTGATGTTTATTGGCAAAAGGCCGCAACCAAAGAAATTATCATTTATGAAGTAAAAACAGATTCGGCTACCGCTCTAAATGTGTATCAGCTTAAAATGTATTGGGAAGGATTGATCGAAAATGGCGAAATACCGCAAGAAGGACAATTAGTATGTCTTGACTACAATTCAACTATTGAAGAGATGATTAAAAAGATAAACACATTGGTTCCAAAAGACGGTTACCCTCCTTTCAATTTTAAACTGGTCACACTCAAGGAAATGGGTTTAATTTCGTGAAATGACAAAGAAAAAAGCAATAAAGAAAGACACCCCGGTTAAATTAAACATGGGTTTTGAAGAAGCAATGAAGAAGGCTTTAAATACTCCATTGCCTAAGAAAAATGCGATAAAAAAAAGGAGTAAATAAGTTCAAAAAAGTTCTTTGATTAGCAGTTAATGGCTGCCCATGCGTAAAGTTCATCTAAGGTACATCCGATGGTACGACAACTACATTTTAAATGTTGGGCTGGGATTTCCTTTTCATCACCCCACACAGGAATAGTTCTTTTGCCTGCTTTTACCCATTGGTCATGGCTGGAAGCAGTCCTCTTGTATCGAAAACCCATATATTGTAAAAATAGCTCCCAACATTTAGTCGGAAGAGGTCGAAAGCCTCCCATGTTTGTTGTTTATTCAGATGCAACTAAAGTCAATTTTTCAACAGTATCGGCTACGGCATTAAAATTTTTCAATTCCCCGTTTCCATCAACATAGGCTTTGGAAAATTCTTTATTCTTTAAAGCGCTGTGCTTCCATCCAAAACTCTCTAATTCTGCATTCATTTTTTTGGAGGGCAACTCCATTAAATAGGTTAGGAAGTTTTCTAAGCTAAAATTTATCATTTCCTCCGCCTTTTTTTCGGTAGCACCATAGCCTGAAATATCTAAGGAAGGGATATAAATAACCATTTGCCTGGTATCCTTATCTCTAAAGCGGAATGCAGCCAGTCTAAACATAATCTTTCCAGTATTACGATTAATGTTTAGCAACTCTAAATCCCCCGGTTTTGGTTTGTACTTATTGCTTAGAAAGTCAAAAGGCATAAATAATGGTAGGTAATAAATGTCAAGGATAAATCAAAAGTAATAAAAAGAGAACGTAATAACAACCAACAGAATTGTAAAAAGTTCAGAGAACAAAAATAGGGATATAGCACAGGAACAAATACACAATAGAAACAGCCTGAAGACTACATATGATAG
>JBASZP010000215.1:0-14031 GCA_049660965.1 Daejeonella sp.
GTGTAGGGCAGGATCAATTACAATTCGGGTATGGAGAAAACGGGCGTATTATTCTATCGAACAAAGCCCCATCCTACCCTTTTATCAGGATGAATTACCAGCCCCTGAAATGGCTCCGTTTTAATTATTCACATTCCTGGTTACAATCAGGTATTATCGATTCTAATGCAACCTATTCTAAAGGGAATACTGTTTACGGGCCAAATCGTGAAATATACGTTCAAAAGTTTATGGCTACGCACAGTCTTAATTTTTTCCCTATTAAAGGTTTAACTTTTAGCATGGGCGAATCGATGGTTTATAGCGACCGTTTAGACATAGGTTATTTAATGCCCCTTATGTTTTTTAAAGCTTATGACCAATATGCCAGCAAGTATAAAATTACAACCGGCTCAAATGGGCAGTTTTTCTTCCAGGCAAGTTCCAGGAACCATCTAAAAAACACCCATTTCTACTCCACTCTCTTTATTGATGAGATCCGTCTTTCATCCATCTTTAATTCTGCCAAAAGCAGGAATCAGATCGGGTTTAATGTTGGTGCATCCCTTACCGATATTTTTATTCCATATTTAACTATTGGGACAGAATATACACGAATCAATCCATTTGTTTATCAAAACTTAATTGAGGCACAAACTTATACTAACCAAAATTATCTACTGGGCGACTGGATGGGGAATGATGCAGACCGTATTTTAGGATTTATAAAATATACGCCATTACCCCGGTTAAAAATAAGTCTACAGTTTCAAAAAACGCGTAAGGGAGGTATCGGAACCTTAGAGAACCAATATTTTAAAGAACCACAACCTGCTTTTATGACTACTGTTGACAAGAAAAATACTCAAGCACAATTCAGGGTTTCTTATGAATGGATTAATAATTTAAATATTCAGGCTACAGTACTTTGGGACAAGGAAAATAATATTGCTGAGCAAAAGATCAATACTAATAAACAGTTTAACCTAGGCCTGAATTTCGGATTTTAAAAATGGGGATTTCCAAATCCTAAGAATACACTATCTTTACCCGATTTTCACCACCAAACAAGGAGAGTTAATGCAATTAAAATTACTACTTACAGTTTTTATTGTTGGTTTTTTACTAGTTATACATAACCTTTCAGCACAAACTATTTCTTCTACGGATATTAGCAAAATAAAGATCAGTCAATTATCCGATCAGCAGATCATGGAATTCTCAAGAAGGATCCAGTCATCGGGTTTATCTGAAGATGAAGCTATAAAACAGTTGGAACAAAGAGGGTTTGATCCCATAGAATCTGCCGTATTAAGAGAAAGGCTTGCTAAACTACAATCCGGCAGCAAAATGAATACCGCTAAATCGCCCTCTGCTGTAAAAAAACCACCCATTAATCAGTCCAGAGACACTACTACAATACCAAATATTTTGCCTGCAAAAAGAAAATCATTGATATATGGATATGACTTCTTTAATAATCCTAATTTAAAATTCGAACCAAATATACGCTTGGCAACTCCACAAAACTATGTTTTGGGGTCTGATGATGAAGTGATCATTATGCTTACCGGACTAAATGAAACCAGCATAACTGGTAAGATCAGCCCCGATGGAAAAATACAAATTCCGTATGTGGGTTTGGTACATCTTAACGGGCTAACCATTGAAGAGGCTTACAATCAAATTAAGGTTAAAATGCAGCGGATCTATCCGGCATTAGCCAGTGGCCAGACAAAATTAAGTGTAAACCTGGGTTCTGTACGCAGTATCAGAGTAACTATTATTGGCGAAGTGATACAACCAGGTACATTTACTTTGTCTTCACTTTCCACTTTATTTAATGCACTTTATCTTTCCGGAGGCCCGTCAAGCAGAGGGTCTTTACGAAAGATTGAGATCATCCGGGGGAACCGTGTACTCCAAACAGTAGATTTTTACTCCTTTCTGCAAAAAGGTTTGCTGGATGGTAATATCAGCCTGCAAGACCAAGACGTGATCAGGGTACCAATTTATACCAAACGTGTAGCCATAGATGGGCAGGTAAAACGTCCTGGTTTGTATGAGTTAAGAGATGAAGAAACTGTGCAGGACCTGATCCAATATGCAGGCGGATTTAGTGATATGGCCTATAAAGGAATAGCTAAAATTACCCAGCTGGGTGATAAAGAACGAAAGGTTAAAGATGTTTCGCAGGATATATATGATCGCTTTGTATTAAAAAACGCCGATTCAGTTTATTTTGAACGTATATCAGAGCGGTTTGCAAACAGGGTAGTTATAGAAGGGGCAGTTTACAGGCCCGGAGTATTTGAATTAACTCCCAATCTAAGCTTAAAAGAAATTATAAAAAAGGCAGACGGTTTGCGTGATGATGCATCCCTCTCAGGCGGATATATTAAACGGGTAAAGCCTGATCTTGAAAAAACGATGGTTTCATTTAATATCAGCCGCATTCTGGCCGGAACTGATCAGGATATTCCCTTAATGCGGGAAGATTCAATCATGATATCGCCTGTACAGGATTTAAAAGACCAACTAAGTGTAACTATTGATGGGTTTGTGCGCTCTCCCGGTACTTTTGCTTTCCGCAAAGGAATGAATGTAGCCGATGTACTGGCTATGGCAAAAGGTTTTACCAATGAGGCGGCAAACCATCGACTGGAAATTTCAAGGCTGGTAAAAAACAGAACAGATACACTTGCTAACCAGCTGGTAACTGTTATTCCACTTGACCTTGACTCAACATTTAGTAATCAAAACAGTTCATTTATATTAGAGCCGTTAGACTACATTTATGTACCGCGTTTGGTTAATTATAAATCACTGGGATACGTTAAAATACGCGGTGAAGTACTTTTTCCCGGAGACTATGCCCAGCAAAGAAGAGATGAAACTGCTCCTGAATTTATAAAACGGGCAGGTGGTGTAACCCCTATTGCTTCACTAACTAACGCCAAAGTGTACAGAAATGGAGTTAGGGTTGATATAGACCTGACCGGAACTAAATTGAGAGCAGGCAATAGTGCTCTAATATTAATGGCTGGAGATAGTATTTATGTTCCCAGGGAAATTCCATTTGTGGAAATAAGCGGGGCTGTTAATACTCCCCAGCTATTACGTTATAGAGGATCACATTTTAAATATTATATTAATGGGGCTGGCGGTGTAACAGAAAATGCCCGTTTAAAGGGAGCCTATGTACAATATGCCAATGGTATCAATCGCCCGGTAAGAAGATTTTTATTTTTCCGGAACTACCCTTCTATACAACCAGGCAGTAAAATAATCGTTCCCGAAAAGTCAGGTATACCTAAGTTACGTTTAGGGTTTGCAGAACTATCCGGAATTACATCAGCTCTTACCGCCTTAGTCGGTTTAGCAATTGTTTTGCTCAAATAATTTGATATGGGAAAAAAAAACAGTTCTGTAATATCTGATACTGAAGAAGAAAAATTTTCTTTTAGAAATGGCCTCGTTCAACGTAAGACCGATCTTACCTATTTATGGACAAAGCGGCTTCAAATTCTATTAATGGCTATTTTTGGAGCGGCTCTGGGAGCAGGCTTAGCCTGGTACTGGCCTGTAACCTATACTTCAAGACTTACATTTGTAGTGGAAGAAAGCAAGGGCGGAGGAGGGTCATTACTATCCGGCCTTGCAGGGCAACTTGGCTTTGACCTGGGCAGCATAGCAAATAGCACAGGTATTTTAGGTGGTGATAATGTGCAGGAACTATTAAAAAGCCGGAAAATGATCAAAAGTACTCTGCTAACTCCTTTCAGGGATAGTTCAGCGCTTACCTTGGCAGATAAATACGCTGAAACATCAAAACTTGCTGAAAAGTGGGCAAATAAATATAATGGAGGCGAAACTGTTACATTTCCTGCTAATTTTAAAACCTATTCCCGCTTGCAGGATAGTTTAATACAGGTGATCATTAAGCGGATTATTGAGAAAGACCTTTCAGTACGTAAAATGGATAAGAAACTCACTTTTTTTGAAGTTTCTGCAACGATGCGAAATGAACAGGTAGCCCAATTATTCTCCCTTCGCCTGATAGAACAAGCCACCCGTTTTTATATTGAGACTAAAACAAAGCGCCAACGTATTAATGTGAACCGTTTGCAAACAAGAGCTGATAGTATTGGCAGATTATTAAATAAAAAAACTTATGCTGCCTCGGCAGCCAGTTCAGCCCTGCTGGATATTAACCCAGCTTATACTACGGCAAATGTAAATTCAGAAGTGCAGGAAAGGGATAAACGCGTTCTACAAACTATTTATTCAGAAATAATTAAGAACCTGGAAATAAGCCGTACCATGCTGATGCAGGAAACCCCTACTTTCCAGGTGGTTGATGAACCTGAATTACCTCTTACTAAGAATAAGCTGGGATATATTAAAAGTATTTTGTCTTGTTCAGGTATAACGATATTTTTATTTTCAATGGTGCTTATTTTAAGAAACAAACCATAATCCAATATATAACACATATTTATCTATATTCCGATATTGGACTTAGGATGAACCAGACTTGTTTGCCTATATGTAAAAACTTGCAATACCATCCGGAAGACTTGTTTGCCTATATGCAAAAACTTGTAATACCACCCGGAAGACTTGTTTGCCTATATGCAAAAACTTGTAATACCATCCGGAAGGCTTGTTTGCCGATATACAAAAACTTGTAATACCATCCGGAAGGCTTGTTTGCCTATATGCAAAAACTTGTAATACCATCCGGAAGGTTTGTCTGCCTATATGCAAAACTTGTAATACCCTTTACTTTTCTTAGAAACGGTAGGTTATTCCTATCTGTCCGCTAAAATTATACTTATCGTTATTAGGGATGTAATAAACAGAAGAATCAAAATCTTTAAGTTTCCATTGATAATTTAATGATTTGATCATTTGTAATTTTGCATTTAAGAGAAGGTTTTTATAGTTCCATTCTGCCTGCATACCTGTACTGAAATCAACCCATTTCCTGCTTTTTCCGTTCAAATCACCAAATACATTATAGTAATAATCATCATCGTGAACGTATCGTTCAAGTTGTAAGCCTATCTTTTTAAATCCCTTTATCCAACTTACATCCAGGGATTGTAAATTTCCGCTTGGGCCAACACCGGCACCCAGAACTTCTCCTTTATGGGTATAACCATGATTAACTCCTGAATGATAATACCAGGCCCCTGAATTACGGATTAACCTATCAATAGATTGTGACATCTGGGTGATTTCAGCATTTACCTGGATAAATTCTTCTTTACTGCTTTTTAAAGGAACCAACTTGCGCATTCCTACAATATAAGCCCTTGAATGCTCAGGAGCCCCTATAAAATCTCTCCAATTATAATCGTTATCATTTTTGCCGAACTCTAAATAAACTTCGGCATGGGCTTTAGTAAATAACCATCGGAGATAAACAGAAGTCAATTGATCCCGGTCAAAAGGATCGCCATCATTAGTATTTATTTTTTGATAAGGAGTAAAAAAGGGAATATAATCCCAAGATCCCCTAAGATCTTTGTGATAAGCCTGAAAAGACCGGGTTAAACCTAAAAATACTCCGGGGATCCATTTAGGCTGGTAATTAATGACTAAAGCGGATAAATAGCGCCAGTCGGAATCATGTGGATCACTTTCTAAAATGCTATACCCTGAACCTTCGAGTTTAGCGCTTATTACCTGCATTTCCAGCGAGCCAACGGGTGTACGAAGGGGTCTTACTGTATTAAATGTAAGATGTTTAAAGCCCGGAGCATTATTACTCATTAATAATGAATTACGCATACCTGGCCCCCACCACAGGTTCTCATTAGAAAGACCCATAGAAACAGGGCCAAATGTTAAGCGGATGCTACTTTGCCCCCATGTGGTTTTATGATAGGCAGTATTTCCAAAGCGTGACTGAATATCGGGAGCACCCTGATAGATATCCAATATCTCAAAATCCTGGTTAGCAGCATAGACATATTCAGGACGTAACTGGATACTAAGCGGACCAAGCTTTGCAAAAACACCTCCACTAAGCATGGTTTGATAACCTTTTGCAGGGATCATAGCACCATCATTCCAGCCATAAGGTTGGTTAGAATTGTATTGCTGCTGCCAGGTTATGGGTAAGAGATGCACCTTTACCTGTCCCTTTGCTGTACTATATATACCATCAAAGTTTAACCACCTGTCATTGTTAAGACTGGTATCTGGATCAAAGGTATTTTTTAATGAATAAGAAAAATTAGAAAGCGGGCGGATAGTAAATGAAATACTTGAGTCTAATTTGCCAAGGATCTGCATCCTGCGATAGTAATCTTCTAATATTGGTGTTCCTGCCGGAAGAGATTGAGACTGTGCCTCAACCACCATTAAGATATTCCATATAATTACAACCAGTACCGAAAGTATCTTTTTCATCTATTTCAATTCTCCCGCTAAAAACGATAAGTAAACCCGCCTTGTACCTGTATATTTAACTCCGTTCGCCCGTCTACAAAATAGGGTTCACCGGGTTTTTGCAATAAATACCATTCGTAGTTTATGGACCGGACAGCCTGTAATTTAGCGTTGAAAATAAAACTTTGGTAATTCCACTCTCCATTTGCGGCTAAACTTAAATCAACCCAATGCCGCCGGAAATCAAGTGAGTCCTCAAAAGCATAATAGTAAAAATCATTATTATGAACGTAACGCTCTGCCTGCAAACCGATCCGGTTTAAACCTTTAAACCAGCTGATATCTAAGGATTGCAAATTACCTCCCGGCCCTATACCTGCGCCTAATAGTTGTCCTCTGTTGGTATAACCATGTCTGATGTATTTATTTACATACCATGCCCCTGCACCCCTGACTGTTGGGATTGAGGTTTGCTGTAACTGGGTTACTTCCAGGTTAATGATAAAGTTCTCCTGTTTACTCTTGTTAAATGGGAATATCTTTCTTAATCCCACTAAATAAGCACGGGAATTTTCGGGCTCAAGTGCAAAATCTGTGAACGAGCGTGAGTGATCATTTCTGCCGTATTCAAAATAGATCTCAGCCTGTTCATCTGGCCATAACCATCGCATAAATACAGAACTCATCTGGTCACGTTTATTGATCGGGTCATCTGCATTTATTTTTTGGAAAGGTAAAAAAGTAGGCAAATAATCGCCAATTCTCTTCCCTATATCCTTACTATAAACCTGGAAACTTCTTGCCAGGCCTAAAAATAAACCCGGAATCCATTTGGGCTGCCAGTTAAGGGTAAGTCCGGAAAGATAACGCCAATCATTAGGCTTGGGTAGATATAATGAACTGCCAAAATACTTGAGGTCAGGCTCCAGGGGACCAAAGCCCGAACCTTCAAGCCTGCCGGCAATTAATTGCCCCTCAAATGATCCTATAGGAGTTTTAACGGGTTTTATTGTATTAATTGTTAAGTGCTTAAATCCGGGTGCAGAATTACTCATTAGAAGTGAATTTCGCATTCCGGGTCCCCACCACAGATTTTCTGTTGAAATTCCCGCTGAAAAAGATTTTAAATTATACCTGATACTGCTTTGACCCCAGAAAATCCGGGCATACCCCCTTTTACCAAAGCGTTCAGGGAGGTCTATATAATTATAATAATCATAATATCTCGCCCATACTACATCATAATGATCAGTTGGGAAACCTTCGAAAGAAGGATTTTCTGCCAAAACTATTTCAGGTTTGAACTGAATACTTAAAGGGCCATAAGTAGTGTAAAAACCGCCGCAAATTAGTGTTTGTAAACCTCTTGCTGGTATCAGAGCTCCATCATTCCATCCATAAGGGTGGTGGGAATTAAATTGTAACTGCAAATTGAAAGGGAGAAGCTGTGTATTAATCTTCCCGTCGGATGATTTCCAGCTTGTTGGCCCTGATATGAGCAGAATCTTTTTATGTAAAGTATCCTCTGTAGAATATCCCTCCGGAAATTTGTTCATTAAGGAGAAGTTTAACGGACGAATAGTGAATGAAATATTCGAATCAACTTTACCCATCAGCTGTTCTCTGCGATAATAATCTTCCAGACCAAAAGTACCTACTGGTAATGACTGTGCAGTGAGGGCAGTTATATTTAATAAGCATAAAACCAGAATAAAAAAAACTACTTTGATTGGATGATAATTATGAAATCTATTTTGCAGCATACCTGATCCTCAGACTAATTTAATTGTATTGCTTTTACCTGTAAATTATCTATAGACCAGCTTTCGTCACATAGGGGATCCGCAGTATTTGTTTGCACTAATTTATCAAAACAATGAATGGTTAACTGGTTTGCTGAGTGTCTGATTATTTTCTCAATCTTATATTGGATCGTTCCGCCTGGATTTCCTGATAAACTACAGGCTCCGGGTAAATCTGTACGATAAGCACCAGCTAAAGGGAAGTTATTATTATTAAGATAATTGGCGGGATATGATTGAGGCGGACAAAATGTACCTGGCGCACATGGAGTATTAGAAAATGTGGTACTGATATAGGTATTACCGTCAGCCTTAAATTCCCAGATATCTGGTCCGCCAATAGCCTCCTGATTGCCATCCCAACTGTCATGTATATAAAGATCAAAAGTTATACGAAGAAGATCATGCTTTGGAAGATTACCTACTTGCGCAGTAAATCCTTCGCTATTGTATCTTCCCAATACCTGGGAATTATTATAAGCAGTAATTTTTGCATTGGTAAAATTTAGAAGGTCGTTATTTTCAAAATCATTTTTATAAACTTCTGTTTCTTTCTGAGGCCCCTTGGAACAGCTAATTATCAAAATAGCTAAAGGTAGATTAAGAAAGAATAATTTAATTAAAGCAGATCTTTTACTCATTTATAAATAGGAGGGTTTTTTTTATCTTTCAATTGTTAAGATTAAACTATTAGTGATTTTTTATCTAATTCTTCATAAATAGAATTATTGCTTTTAAATTCAGGGACAAGCTCTTTCATTTTAACCACCACATGCCTGTCCTTATATTCACAACTTAAGCGGATAAGTTCATCAATCTGATCGCTAATAATTTCAAAATCATATTCTCTTACTTTTGCTACCATAATTTTTTCGTGATGGGTGGGCACTGTGTTCTCTAAATCATTCAATAACTCTTCATACAGTTTTTCTCCCGGTCTGAGACCAGAGTATTCAATAGCAATATCACGATTAGGTATTAAACCTGAAAGTCGAATCATCTTTTTTGCCAGATCAACAATTTTTACTGATTTCCCCATATCAAAAATGAAAATTTCTCCTCCTTCTCCCATATAACCCGCTTCGAGCACAAGACGGCATGCTTCGGGTATGGTCATAAAGTATCGGGTAATATCCGGATGGGTAACCGTTATGGGGCCGCCTTTTTGAATTTGGGTTTTAAACCTTGGTATCACAGATCCACTAGACCCTAAAACATTTCCAAAACGTGTAGTAATAAACTTAGTTGTAGCTTGTGATTTATCACCATTCAAATAACTTAATCCATTAGTATATTTCGTAGCGGTTTTCCCAAAGGAATTAAATAATGACTGGACGTAAATTTCTGCTACACGTTTTGAAGCTCCCATTACATTGGTAGGGTTTACAGCCTTATCTGTAGAGATCATCACAAACCTGCTGACACCATATTTGACCGCCAGGTCTGCGATGATTTTAGTGCCCATTACATTAGTGCGTACTGCTTCACCAGGATTGTGTTCCATAAGCGGAACATGTTTATAAGCTGCAGCATGGTATACATAGTGAGGCTTAAATGTCTGAAATAGAATTTCCATTCGTGAGTAGTCCCTAACATCGCCAATAAATGAATGAAAATTATTATTTATATTGCTTTCCTGAAGTTCTAATTGTAGTTCGTGAAGCGGAGTTTCCGACTGATCGTTTAGAATGATCATTTTAGGATTAAAACCACATATTTGCCTAACCACTTCACTACCAATTGATCCTGCAGCGCCTGTTACTAAAACTCTTTTCCCCTTAATTTGCTGACTAATATCATCTGTATGAATATTAATAGTTTCACGTTCCAACAGGTCCTCAATTTTTATGTTTTGGATTTGCTTTGAGCTTATTTGCCCGTTAATCCAACTTTGTACCGGAGGAAGTGTAAAAACGTTAATATTATGTTCCAAACAAAAATCAACAATTTTATTTTTACGCTCTGGAGGCAAATTTTGCGAAGCGATAATCAGATCGTCTATATCCTGATCAACTATTAATTTTCCAATGTCATCAGCATGGAATATCTTTATTCCATCTATCACTTTTGAAGTTTTTCTGCCATCATCATCAATAAAAGCGACCAAAGTCATATTCACTTTGGGATCATGGTCAAGTGTACGTTTTGCAGCAATTCCCACTTCTCCTGCCCCATAAATAATTACACGGCGCCTGTCAATTCTAAGATTTTTAATGTACATGAAAAAGTACTTTACAACAACGCGGTAAGTAATTAAAATCAGAAAACTACATAATACATTGGTAATAAGTACAACATTAGATATAAGAGGTGTGAATTTAAAAGAAACCAACACAAGGTTAGTTATGAAAAATAATGAATTACTAATGATGATGGAAAAAAGAATTCTAAAGGAATCCTGTGCGCTGGTATACCTGATAATACCTGCATAAGTTTTAACACTAATAAAAACGATGCTATTGATTGTTATAAAAAGCAGAAGGTTACGACTTAATTCTGTTAAATCAATTTGATCTATAGCAAAATTAAACCTGAGGAAGTATGCAAAACAAAGTGAAAATGCACAGCAGATTAAATCTAATGCAAAAATGATCCAACGGGGTACTATATTTATTTGCTTGAACAAACTGCTATTTTATGAAGATGCTCAAAAGTACAAATATCTATTCAACATCATTAAAAATAATTTATGCATGTATTTTTTTATTAGTTTGAGAAGATAAGATGTGTATGCTTATATAGAAAAAAGATAAAAGAAAAAGTAAACCAAAGGCAAATAATAATTGACCCCAAATATTGGAATCAAATTTTAGAATATAAATTATAAGCGCATTAATCAATAACTGAAGAAATGCATAAGCGAACGACACCATTAATTGGGGTTTCTTTCTTTCGTTACTTAAAATTTGGTATGCATGAGAGCGGTGGGCTTCAAAAATATTCTCCTTATTCAAAAGCCGCTTTAAAATGGTAAGAACAGTATCTACACCATAAACTGCTAGAAATAAAATATAAAGAAGTTGACCCGTTCTAATCATCAGTAATCCAATAGCAAAAAGAAGAATAAAAGATATAGAAACACTACCAACATCACCGGCAAAACATTTTGCCTTTGTCCTGAAATTGAAAAATAAAAAAACAAGTAATGCAAGTATAATAATGATTACTAAATCATTAGAAATAAAATGTAATGAATTGTTTAAAAAATAAAGGGTAATGAAAGCAGTTAAACTATATAAACCGGTAATTCCATTTATGCCATCCATAAAATTATAAGCATTAATGGTTCCTATTATTAGAATATAGCTTAAGCA
The DNA here is from genome assembly GCA_049660965.1 of Daejeonella sp. Taxonomy (GTDB): domain Bacteria; phylum Bacteroidota; class Bacteroidia; order Sphingobacteriales; family Sphingobacteriaceae; genus Daejeonella. The sequence goes on from JBASZP010000215.1 coordinate 11,498, forward strand.
GATTATCCAAACGGGATAATTTAGAATTCCTAGCTCAACAAAAAGAAGTGATACAGATACTAAATGCAGAAATAAGCGGATTTTATTTGAAATGGTGTGCAAATCATCCCAAAAGCTAATGAAACTTATTAAAAACAATCCGCAAATAAAATAAGGATATTGAAAACCAAAATAAGCAGAATAAAGCAGAATGGCTATCGGGAAAATAATGCCACCACCACGAAGTGTTAATGTAGTATGTGAACTCCTATCATTTGGATGATCAATAATATTAAAATGCTCAGCTAATTTAAAGTAAAAGAGCTCTGTAATAAAGAGTAGAAAAACAAAAAAAATATATGTGTATAATTCAGGCATTTTTGAAAGATAGGGCTGTTTTTAAAATCCCTTCTCTGGCGGACAAAGGTAAGTTCTTTTTTATGATGATCTACTTAATCTTTAATCCTTTTAATACAGGTGTTGGATTCCACCCTAAGATATTTTGTGCCTTAGAATCATCAAATGTTAAGTCTGAAGTTATTTTCTTTAATTTATCTGAATTTATGGGTGCTATATTACCTAACAAATCTCCCATTATAGCTATTAACTTGGCTATTGAATATGGTAAATTTAGTGGCTGATTTTTACCAAGTTGATCTGCAATAAGATTACTTAATTCTTTAAAAGATGGATGATAATCATCTGTCAAATTATATATTCCACCAATTTTAGCAACCTTAGGAATTATTTTCGCTACATCTTCGGCAAGCACCATACTTTTTTTAGCTCTGCCTCCGGCAATATTAACATAATATCTTTTTCTAATTCCTTTAATCATAGCTCCCAAATTGCCTGGTGGGTTTTGGCCAACAAGCAAGGGCAACCTAAGGATGGAACAAAGAATATTATTTTCTCTACACCAATTCTGAACCAAGTGTTCTGCTTCAATTTTACTTTTTCCATAAGGATCAACTGAATTTAGTTGCGTATCTTCAGCTATGTTAACTCCGTTTTCTAAACCATAAACGGCTACACTACTAATAAATATAAAATACTTTGGCAACGATGCTACTTTTTCCAAACCTCTTAAAAGATTTTTCGTACCATTAACATTTATATTAAAAAAATCATGCTTTTCATCTTCAGTTGTTGGAACAATATGAGCTTTACCTGCAGCATGTATCACACATTCATACTGTCCATTTACATGAGGTATCTCCTTTGATAAATCAAAATTGTAAGAGCTATTTGATCTGCATAATGTTTCTATCGTGAGATGGTCAAGTTCTTTAATTATAGCTTTACCCAAAAAACCAGTACTCCCAGTAATTAAAATCATTTTAAACTAAATAAGCTATAAATCCATCCTTTAATGCTATACTTAAATAATAATTCTGGGGCATATGGACTGAAAGGACTTAAAAAAAAACAATCATCGATAATAGGATTTTCACGATCAATAATTAATATATTATTTTCATTATAGAAATCATAATTTTTAATATCAGCGTTTGTAGTAATTAATTTACGCTGGGCGCCCAATGCCTCAAATGTTCGCATTGTTAAACCAACCTGTTGAGGGTGATTTATATCTAAAATTGCTTTCGATTCCGACATTAAATTAGCATTTTGAGAATGACTTAAGGCTTTAAAAGAAATATCTTTATATTTTACACTTCTAAAATCCCTATCAGTAATTTTTTTAAACAAAAACAAAAGTTTACTATTCAAAAAAAAATATACTTTTACAGTTATCTCAATATTTAAATTTGAAATGATTTTATTGATATATTTATATCGATCACTATGAGCTGTACCAATAAAAAGCAAGTCATATTTTAATTTTTTATCAAAATCTCTATATTTATCAATATAAAAAAGCGGCCTAAATTGTAAATTATAATTATTTACATCTTTTGGATCAAAGGAAAATTTTGAATCAAAAAATGGTAACAACTCTATATTCTTTTTTCTATTTCTAAATGAATCCCACATATATAAAATCATTTTAGCATCCTTAAAAGAATTTTTTATATTGTTTATACTTGTTAAATTTATTGATTCTGGATTTACAAAAAATATAAAGTGAATTTTTTTTTCTGTGATTAATACTTTTTTTATTACATTTTCATAATATGAGTCAATCTTTTTTGAAATAATTTTTTTATTAACTCTAATTAGTGCTTTAGAAAAAATATTATTTGAGGGGCGATCATCATACCAAATTACTTTTGCTCCTAAATCTTCAAGCGTTAATTTTATATGCTTTTCATATTCAAAAAATTGAGGGCAAAAAAACAGAATATTCCTGTGTAATAATTCATTCATAGATTATTTATATAATCCTCTAATCTTCATCTCTTCAATAGACTTCAAATAATTATCCTCTTCAACTTTCTGGCAATTAACCCATTCTGTAACCTCATTTATACCTTTATCAAAAGAAAATTTAGCCTTATATCCTAATATTTTTTCTATCTTACTTAAATCAGCATAATTATGACGAATATCGCCTAAACGGTAATTTCCGCTTATTGTAATTGGTACTTCTATAC
>JBASZP010000216.1:0-3388 GCA_049660965.1 Daejeonella sp.
GTATTAAAGAAGAACGACCGTACCCCTCATTTGGACGAACAACAAGCTTTTAATTTATTAACCCAATCGCTCAAAGAGTATTATGATGCAGTGAAAATTTATCCAAAGCGCTTGGTGTTACATAAAACTTCAAATTTCAATCAAGATGAAATTTATGGTTTTACCCAAGCTGCTAGAGAATTACACATTAATCAAATTGATTTAGTTTCGATACAAACCTCTGACATTCGACTTTATCGAAGTGGTAACTATCCACCAATGCGGGGTACTCATTTCACTATGACTGACAACCATCATGTACTCTATACAAGAGGCTCAGTTCCGTATTATGAAACATATCCAGGCAGATACATACCGCGAGCAATCGAAATTAAATTGGCTGCTTATGATGAATCTCCAAACGTAATCTGTGATGAAATACTGGCCCTTACAAAAATGAATTGGAATAACACCCAATTTGATAGACAAATGCCCATTACCATTGAATGTGCTCGAAACGTTGGCGAAATCCTTAAATACCTCGGTGAAGATGAACAGATGCAACTCAAATATAGTTTTTATATGTAGCCTTGGGTTGCACATTCGGTTGCAAACAAAACCAATAGGGCCGAGATAAATTTGTGTTTCAAAATCAACGGACGACACTCTACTAACAAAGATTAATCGTAGTGACAAGTGAACAGTTCCGAAGTCAACTTGGATTTGAAAAATTAAAGGCGGAACTGATTATAAATTAATACTGTCGACCCTTCGCATTTTTAAAAGATTCTCCTACGAATTGCCCTCACATTTGGCATATGCTATAGCCGCTCAAACCCACTTCGACACCAAAGCTATGTCAAGAGCTAAATCCCCTCCCTAACGCTAAGAAATTCGCATTTTTTATTGTAAAATGACAGAATTCTTGGGAATTCAGGCTCGGCATTGAGAGGCCAAAAGTCTATATTTGAATAGTTTTGCCATTTAAATAAAGCTAATGATAGATATAATTCGCGGTGCTTCTAAAAATCCAGTTTCTACAGAAGCACTGATTGACTTCGTTGAAAATTCAGGTATAGAAGAAGGAATACTCTATACAGGATACCCAATTGTTGGTGCCCTTGAAGATAAATCTTCTTTAGATGCATTGTTATTATCTGCAAAACATGGTGTAATTGTTTTTGATGTTGTTGAAGAACCTGAGGTCTCCGAGCGGGATGAATTGCGGGATTACTTATACAACACAATGCTTCAACGACTTATAGGCTATAAAGAACTATCAGAAAAGAGAGGTCATCTTAAAGCTCAGTTAAATGTGTTGACTGTCGCTCCATCTTGGTCAAAAAAGAATAAAAAGGAAGAAGTCATAATTGACAAAGATGATTTTCAAAAATTTCTTTCTGATAATGAACAAAAGAACCTAACAGCAGACGACTATAAGAAATTGATTCAAGCTGTTCAGGCTATTACAAAACTAAAATCGAGACCACCGCGAAAGGTAACAAACGAAAAATCTAAGGGTACGATTCTTAATGATTTAGAAAAGTCAATCTCAAACTTAGACAGAAGACAAAGCAAAGCTGTAATAGAGACTGTTGATGGTATCCAAAGGATAAGAGGCCTAGCTGGCTCTGGAAAAACTATAGTATTAGCGCTGAAAGTTGCATACTTACATTCCAAGTTTCCTGACTGGACAATAGGCGTGACATACTATACACGCTCATTGAGAAATCAGTTTATTGATTTGATAACCAAATTTACGATAGAGCATAAAAATGAAGAACCTGATTGGACTAAGGTTAAAATTCAGCAAGCTTGGGGAAGTTCAAAGGACAATGGTTTCTACTACGAGTTTTGCAAACTAAATAACGTAGAATACCAAGACTATGATACTGCTAAGGGTAGATATGGACAGTCAAGTAATTTAATTGAAATAATATCAGCTAAAGCAATCTCTGAAGCAAAAGATAAAAATGAGGTATATGATGCAATACTCGTTGATGAGGCGCAAGACTTTTCTGAACCATTTTTAAAACTCTGCTATAAATTAATTAAGTCAGCATCAAAAAATAATCCTAACAACAAAAGATTAATCTATGCTTATGACGAGCTGCAAAAGCTAAACGATGCAAACTCCCTGAGAAACCCAAAGGAGATTTTCCCAGGAATTGATTTTGAAAACCAAAAGAATAAGCCTCAGCAAGACATAATTTTAGAAAAGTGTTATAGAAACTCAGCGCCAGTTTTAGTAACAGCACATGCACTTGGATTCGGCATTTATAGAGAGAATAAACAACTTGTCACCATGTTTAGTGATAAGGAACTATGGAAAGATGTCGGTTATGTTGTTGATGAAGGTAAATTAGAGTTTGGTGCGGAAGTGATTCTCAAAAGAGACCATGAGTCAAGTCCTGACTTCTTAGCTCTCAAAGTAGAAACTAGTGATATTATTCAATTCCATGCCTTTAAATCACCTGATGCTGAGCATGAGTTTGTAGCAAATGAAATAGAAAAAAATCTAAAGAATGACGAGTTAACTTACAGAGACATTATTGTTATTCACCCTAACCCGCTTAAAGCAAAAAATGAATTAGCCCCTTTAAGGAATTTGCTATTTAAAAAGGGTATCGAGTCTCACTTAGCGGGCGTAAATACATCCCCAGACGATTTCTTCATGGAAGATTCTATTGCATTTACTAGCATCTACCGTGCAAAGGGAAATGAGGCTGCAATGGTATATGTAGTTGCAGCAGAGTATTGTTATGGGGGCTATGAACTAATTAAAAAGCGAAATATTCTTTTCACAGCTATTACGCGAAGTAAAGGCTGGGTTAGAGTACTTGGGTCTGGTGAAGCAATGCTAAAACTGAAAGAAGAATTTGAAGAAGTTAAGAAGGAGAAGTTTCGACTGAAATTCAAATATCCTACAATGGAGGAAATGGAGAAGATGAATGTATTACATAGGGATTTATCGGAAGCGGACAAGAAAGCAATTAGCGAGTCAGAAAAAGAAGCAGCTAATCTCGTAACTAAATTAAGAAATCAACAAGTTCATCTTGAAGATTTGTCAAAAGAAACAATCGAGCAATTAAGAAAGCTGCTAAATGACAATAAATGATACATTTCAAGAGATTAGTTCTATTACTCAAAAAATAATAGAGGTTGGACTTTCTGTTCAAGAGAAGTGGCCTAATAGAACGGGTTCAAAAATTGCATGGCAGGACCAAGCTGATTTATCCATTGCACTTAAAAACATTCCATACAATGAAAAGTACAAAGTGATTGAGTCAGACCGCAATTTTAACTTCAAAATGCTGGACGGAGCCTTAATTCAATTGTTATATGAATTTAATGCTACTGGCCGTGAACTGGTTTCACATCGATTAGCGTTTTTCCCATCTCCATCGCT
>JBASZP010000217.1:0-1830 GCA_049660965.1 Daejeonella sp.
GGAGTAAAAAGCATGTTGTTTTCATGTTGTTAGTTTTATGATTGGTTTAAGTGTGATATAGCGACATAGTATATTCCGGTAAGAACTTTACTTTACTTTCAACATACTTGCATTAATTGCGACAACCACAGTACTTACACTCATCAACACAGCCCCGGCTGCAGGACTAAGGAGGATTCCCATTTTGTACAATACACCTGCCGCCAATGGTAAAGCCACTACGTTGTAACCAGTTGCCCATATCAAATTCTGAATCATCTTGCGGTAAGTCGCTTTGCCGAATAAAATGAGGTTCACCACATCTTTTGGATTGCTGTTTACTAAAACTATGCCTGCCGTTTCCGCAGCAATGTCACTGCCACTACCAACAGCAATGCCAATATCCGCAATTGCCAAAGCTGGGGCATCATTTACACCATCTCCCGTCATAGCAACAAATTCTCCTTTGCCTTGCAGTTCTTTTATCTTTTCTAATTTCTGATGTGGCAACACTTCTGCAAAAAAACTATCCATGCCTAATGTTTTACTTACACTTGCTGCTACTTTACTATTATCACCTGTAAGCAATATTGATTTGATATTATTTTGTTTCAACGTCTTAATGGCTTCTGCTGATTCAGGTCGTATCTCGTCCGACAAAGCAATGTACCCTGCCAGTTCATTATTGATAATTACAAACACAACCGTTTCGGTATCATTGGCTGTAAAGCCATCGGGAACTGTAATATTATTTTCCTTTAAATAGCCCGGACTAACAACCAATATTTTTTTGCCTTCTACGGTGGCCTCAACGCCTTTACCTGTAATGGCATTAAAATTTTCTGTTGATGGAATAGTGATAGATAAGTCTTTTACTTTTTGCAGAATGCCTGTTGCTATCGGATGTTCTGATTTTTGTTCCAATGCAGATGCCAAACGAATGATTTCATTTTCATTCATGCCTGTTTGCAGGGAAACAATTTTTGATACTTCAAATTTTCCTACTGTAAGTGTGCCTGTTTTGTCAAATACAATGGTGGTTATTTTTCTGGCGTTTTCAAAAGCTGTACGATTCTTTATTAGTAATCCATTTTTTGCAGATAAGGCTGTTGATTTTGCAACGACCAAAGGCACTGCCAATCCTAAAGCATGAGGGCAGCAAATAACAATTACGGTCACCATTCTTTCCATAGCAAAAGCCAAAGTTTGACCTGTTAAATACCAATATAAAAACGTACCGATGCCTGCAGTAATCGCTATCGCTGTCAGCCATTTTGCAGCCTTGTCTGCTATCAACTGGGTTTTAGATTTTGATTTTTGGGCATCGTCCACGAGCTTTATTACCTGTGAGAGATAAGAATCTTTAGCGCCATGAGATACGGCAACTTTAATAGAACCGTTTCCATTAATAGAACCAGCAATTACTTTATCTCCTTTACCTTTCTCCACCGGTTTTGATTCACCAGTGAGCATTGATTCATTCAGATAACTTTCTCCTTCTGTGATAATGCCATCGGCCGCAACTTTTTCTCCTGGTTTGATAAGTATAATGTCACTCTCTTTCAGGGTTTCAGTTTTTACATCAGTCACTTTTTCACCATCTACTAAGTGAGCATCATCAGGCATTAATTGAACCAACAACTCCAGTTCTCTGGAAGCTCCGGCAACTGATTTCATTTCAATCCAATGGCCTAAGAGCATTATTAAAATAAGTGTTGCCAGTTCCCAAAAGAAGTCCATCCCTTTCAAACCAAATACAATTGCAACTGAATAGATATAAGCCACAGAAATTGCAAAACCAATAAGGGTCATCATTCCGGGGTTCTTCACCCTTATTTCACCCACCAGCCC
>JBASZP010000218.1:0-2887 GCA_049660965.1 Daejeonella sp.
ATGTGCTTTAACGGGACATCGTACAAAGTCATCTCATGCTGTTCATTATCGTTTTTGAAAAACGAAGTTTCGCCCATGCGATAACCATGCTTTTTAGAGCCGATGATCATTTTTAACAAGTCCTCAAATCCTATACAATCAATCAGCTGGTTAATGGCATCCACCGGGCTGCCATTTTTATCTGTAAAAATCCATTCAGCTGATGTAACTGCATCCTCGCGTTTACTCCAAACGGAAATGATATGCCCGTCTGTTGTTTCAATATCCCGGTACATATCATAAAGCGAAACCCTGCGGGGAATTAAAGCCTCTGCGGACTTTGAGGTGTTGCGCCAGTTGGTTAAGTCCTGGCTTTGCCGGTTGATGGGCCTTACCGTGATCTGATTAATTACCAGCGGTTGTTTGGTATCGTCTGCTGTTTTAGCAGGCATTTGATAACCAATTTCCTTATTTTTCTTAGCCATAGTTTAATAATAATTTCCTCTTTTTGGATTGCTGTTAACAATGAATGTAAATGCGGCAGCATCCTCCCCTTCAGGGTAAGGCCAGCCAGCCGGTACAATTTTTCCGGACTGTACTTTATCCAACCACTTAATAGCCATATCATACCGCTCTTTTGCTAACTCCAAGTCAATTCCTGCATTGGAAACATTGCAGAAATGCCATTTAGCCAGGTCTTTCATAAACAGCATTAAAATGGGATCCCGGTCTTCCCCTTCCCGTGCAAATAATGCTGTCGTATCATATTTGCTTAGATAACCCGTAGCCTCTGCCACGGCAGCTGTTAAAGCATCTATAATCTTGGAATCATTAGCCCGGCTGATAATGTCCATTTTTTCTTCATAAATGTGAGTAGTAAATTCGTATTTGGTTATATATGACATAATTAATAGCGTTTAGAACCTCGTTTATTAATGCTGATAGCTTGAACGCTACCTAAATTATTGTTAGCCCTGTTATTGATTATCCAGACCGCTCCCTCTACAGCATCAGGGCCGTCATCATGTGCACGGCTATTTGGCGAAAGCGCAAGAAACTGTCCCTCCATATTATCCATGTGAACCGTGCCTTTTTCATCTTCATTAAAAAATAAGCGTGGCGGTATGTCTTTTTCATCCCTATTTAATGGTTCAAGCGTACTTTCAATCCGGTCATACTTAAAAACTTTATCCCTTTTGTCTGCTTTTGGATTTAATGTTACACCATGCCTGATGTTAGCTTCCTTTAGTTCAAGCTTCAGCATGTCATCAATCCACGGCCATTCTATATAGAAGTATGTCGGAACTTGACCGTTAACAAATTTTAGTATTTGATAATTCCAGTCAAGCATTTGCCCCGTTGTTACCTGATCACAAAAAATCTTTATCACATGGTATTCATCCTTCCATTTGCCGACCAATACAGTCGCTTTATAATCACCTTTCTTTTTATACGATGGATCGGTATAGGCAATTAAGAACCTGTATTCTTTAAGTGGCCGCATCTTTTTATAATGCAGATTTTTAAATACTTTACCTGAAGTAATGGGATTATTAAAATACTCTTTTTGTTGTGAAGCATAACTGATCTTACTTAATGCACGGTCAATTAAAGCTTCAGTATTTTTATTGGGCCAGGTTGAAAAGCCATTTTTATCCCGGATGTTTATAATCTCCGAATAATCAGCCATTTTAATGGCTTCTTTGATGCAGCATGTTTCACCAATAATGTTACCGCAGAATATTATTAGCATTGGATTACTGATGGAGCGGGTTGCATAAACGGCCTGTTCAAACCATTCCCACTTTTGCTTGATAATATCCGGATTACGGCATTCAACATCCGTATCAAAGTCATCCATTAAAACTACATCCGGTCTTACTTCCTCATTCCTGGCTCCACGTGGAGTCTGGCCTGCACCAATTGCTAAGAATGAACATCCGGCCTGGATAATAAAAGCATGCTCCGACCAATCTCCATACGTTTCCTGTTTACCGTAATCATTAATGATCCGCCGATTTTTTTCAAAGTTGATTTTATAGGGCTTCAATAATCTTACTGCGGCAGTTTCGCTATTGCTGATTAACAATACGGAACGCTTTTTCTTTGTTAAAGCAAGCTTTGTAACCTCCATCATCGTACGGGCAGACTTAGCTAATTCCCGACTCCATGCCCTTACTTCATACCATTCAGGGTTATTCATTACTCTTCTTGTTGCTTTTAAATGAAATAAAGCAGGTGCAGCGTAATAGTAGTTAGGGAAGTAGTATGCGAACCATTCCTCATCATTGGTTTCTAACCTGCTTATCCGGGCTAATCGTTGAATTTCCGTTTCCCCCAGATCAACAACCGTAGCCCTTTCAAGGGCTTTGGCAAAATTATCCCAAAATTTTAAAGCTTTTAAATCTTCAGCTTTACTCATCGTAATTGGGATTTAATGAAAGCATCTACATATCTGCCTAATTCCTGTGCTTTAGAAAGATCGGCTTTGCGGATAAAATCAAGGAGGCCCGCACAGGCGTGTATGATATCCGGCAGCAGAGCTTTTGTTTCGAGTTCCTTAATATCCTTAATTAGCTTACGCCTTACGTCCCCTTCTTTTGCATCTGCAAAGCGCAAACCTTCCGGCTTCAGTTTTATAAAGGCATTAAGTTGCGCCAGTTCATCTAACAGATTAGCCATTTGCTCTTCACGGGTCAATAAAAAGTTTTTCTGCAATCTTTCCCAGCCTTCTTCTTTAATCCAAAGCCCAATAGTTTTTTCAGAAATGCTGACGCGTTGTGCTAACTCCTTTTGAGTAATTACGCCTTCTCTGGTATAGAGCAATTTAGCATGGTTTTTACGTTGTTCGATTTGGTCTTTTGTGAGCCTTCCTTTAGCCATTTTTGAGTTGTTAACAACTCAAAAA
>JBASZP010000219.1:0-4308 GCA_049660965.1 Daejeonella sp.
GGTTAATTATTTATGATTTGACCAGTACTGTCAAATACAATGCCACGTAATTGTTTTATTCTTCCAAAGCTACACAAAAAAGCCCCATACTGCTAAAATAGTACGGGGCTTTAAGCTATACAGAAAGAATATTAAAGAACAAAACTTCTGATCTCATCAGAATACACCCGGGTTGGATTAGCGCCAGCGCCAGCCACCCGGAAAGTATATTCCTGTCCGCTGATCAGGCCATTGATAATAACCGTTTTTTGAGAAGCAACCACCACTTTCCAGTTGTCATTAGTCATGTCCGAACTCAGCTTATATTCAAACAAATACGTTTTAGCGCCATGAATTTTATTCACACTTAATTTAACACTGCCTTTACCAGGGCCTGGTACTGCTTTTAAGTTAGAACCTTTTTCTAATATACCTACACGGTCGCGTTTGGCGCTTAATGTAAAGCCCGAAGTCTCCGCTATAATTTCATCACCATCGGCAATGCGTTCTATATAAAGACCTAAATTTCTTAATACTTTTTCCAGCTTTTTTCTTTTTGCGTCTTTAACCAAAGTAGAACCTGTCCCTTTGCCCAAATTATCCAGGGCCTCGCTATACTCTTCTTTACATGTTCCCAATTCATCCAGCCCGGGATCCGGATCAGGGAAGTTTACATTACCGGTCATGTTAGATTCTATCTGCCCGGCTTTTACTAAAAGATTTTCATCCGAAAGATCTTTAAAACTAATGTTAATTAATGCCATAATAAACAGGTATTTAAATAATAAATTTATTGTTACTTGCAATAAAGATAAGAAGCGACATTTATTATTTCCAAATAAAATTTAAACTATTTTTTATCTAACTGTTTTTTTTTCTTCATGCTCTTAGTCAGGAAGATATAGAATTTAAAACAAGAGATAGTATGATCACTATAAAAATTAATAAATTAGTGATTAGTTCTTTTTTAACCTTTTAAAAATTCACACACTTGTATAAACACGCTCTCTAACCCTGCAGGGTTGAACGCTTTCCCTGCAGGGTTAGACGTTTTCCCTGTAGGGTTTAAGGTTTTCCCTGTAGGGTTTAAGGTTTTCCCTGCAGGGTTGAACGCTTTCCCTGCAGGGTTGAACATTTTCCCTGCAGGGTTGAAGGTTTTCCCTGCAGGGTTGAACGCTTTCCCTGCAGGGTTGAACATTTTCCCTGCAGGGTTGAACGCTTTCCCTGTAGGGTTGTGCAGGGTTAGAGAAAATGTAAACATGTTTAGCTGCTTTCTTTAATAGGCTAAGAGCTGAATTGCCAGATACCTCTACAATTCTTTTTCTTTTGCCACATAGGCACGAAGGTAAAGCTTCACAAAGGTTTTTCTTTGTGTTTCTTAGAGTCTTTGAGACTTCGTGGTAATTTTTTATAAACCAATGGTCGAATGATGAATAAGGTCTGTTTATTCAACAAAGAAACCCAGCAAAGCTATACTAATACCAACTAATACAGCCACGAGCTTCTTCAGGTTAAATTTATGGTCAATGCTTGATTCGAACAGGATAGTAGTGGATATATGCAGGAATATCCCGATAACCACACCCATGATCCGGCCAAAGTAAGCCTCTATATTTCCAATAGAGCCTGCGCCAATCTGGTAACTGAAAAAATATCCTAAAGGGCACATGGCGGCAAACAACAGGAGAAACAATATGGTTGAGTTTTTACTGATCTTATTTTGAAGCAGCACACTGCCCAGGGCAAACGCGGCGGGGATATGATGCAGGGCAATACCAAAAACCAGTTCATTGTGTTCGCCCTGCGCCAGGGGCATACCTTCTAAAAAAGCGTGGAGGCACAAACTGATCATAATACCGTAAGGAAAGGCATAATGCTGGTGGCTATGGCGGTGTATATGGCCATGTTCAATTCCTTCGGAGAATTGCTCCATCAGTATTTGCAGAAGAAAACCGCCCAGTATAAATAAACCGATCTGTTTATCGCCGGTATGGTAAACTTCGGGTATTAAATGTAAAACGGTAATGGCGAACAGGTAGGCGCCGCTAAAGGACAGGATGAGTTTTAAACGCTGCGTATGGTCACGCTTAAAAAGAAATATACCGGTGCCTCCAAGAAATGCACAGGTAAACAGCAGGGCTAATTTCCAGTTTTCCATGTTGTAAAATAGTTTGTTCTTAATACAGCGAAGCTGGTTAAACAGCCAATGATGCTCCCTATTACAGCGCCGCCCATCACATCAAAAGGATAATGGACGCCTACATAAACCTGGGCAAAGCTGATTAAAAAAGCCCAAAGTAAGGCAAGGGGCAAAACAGCTTTCCACCTGCGGTAAAATACCCTGATTAAAAACAGGGCCAGGGCAAAATGATTGGCCGCGTGGGCCGAAGGAAAACTGTAACCGCTGCCGCAGTGAATTAAGGAGTGTACCCCGGTTTTTATCTGCGGATCATTACAGGGCCGTAAGCGTGCAACAGCTGGTTTAATAATGGATGCCGAAAGATAATCGGTAATAGCGAAGGTTAACACGAAAAAGCCTAAAAGGATTAATCCCTGCTTTTTATACTGGTACAGAAAAAAGACGAGGATAAAAAGATATAAGGGACTCCACAGCCAGGGGTTTCTTAACCAGGGCATCAGCCAGTCGAAAAACGGGTTAGCTAAACCATGATTAATGGCGAAAAATAAATTCCGGTCAAGTTCCGCGAGTTGTTCAGGCATCGGTTTTCTGACAAATAAAAATAAGGCGGTCAGATTCGTGCGGGTCAAAGGCATTTAAAGAATAATCGCCAAAGTAATTTAAAATTTTAAACCCGCTTTTTTCAAATAACCGTTCAAAATCGGTAAAAGTAAAGGCTTTTACCTCTTCTTTAAAAGTATAGGGTTTATTTTTATCCTCAAAGGAAATGGTTTTAATAATTTCCCCGTCAATTACCTTTTTGCTAATGTTAAAGTCTATACCATCAATATGTTTAAGCTCTTCAGCATTCAGGTTTTTAAGTATCTTTTGGGTGTTAAAATAATCTAAAACCAATAAACCACTTTTTTTAAGGGATTTTCTAAAGGTTTTTAAGGCGTTTACATGGTCTTTTTCGGTTTCAAAATATCCAAAACTGGTAAACAGGTTACAGGCTATATCAAAATAATTGATGTAGAACAGGTAACGCATATCATGAACATATAAATGCAGCTGGTCATTCTCAAATTGCTTGGCAAATTTAATACTGGAGTAAGAAAGGTCAATGCCGGTAACATCAAAGCCTTTTTTATTCATATACACGGCATGGCGGCCTTTGCCGCAGGCAATATCCAGCAAACGTGCACCAGGCTCTGGCTTAATGTAATTACAAATATGATCAATAAATAACTCGGCCTCCTGATCATTACGCTGATGATAAAGAATATGATAGTAGGGCGAGTTAAACCAATCTTCGAACCATTCTTTGGACATATTTAAGGAAAAATATCAGGCGCAAATATATACAATTAGTGTTTTGCAGAAACCTGTTTATGTATTTGCCGAAGGTTTATGATTAATTGTTAATTTTGGCCTCTAAATAAAAATACACCTTGACTTTAATAAAATCAATATCGGGCATTAGGGGAACGATTGGCGGAACTCCCGGAAACGGTTTAACGCCGCCGGACATTATCAAATTTACCAGCGCTTTCGGGCAATGGGTAATGAATAATACCGGTAATAAAAAAATAGTTATTGGCCGCGATGCCCGTATATCTGGCGAAATGGTTCGTAATTTAGTGGTTGGAACTCTTCAAAGCATAGGTATTGATGTCATAGATCTGGGGCTTTCTACCACCCCTACGGTTGAACTTGCCGTTCCGGATGAAAAGGCCGGCGGCGGAATTATTTTAACCGCGAGCCATAATCCCAAACAATGGAATGCGCTAAAATTGTTAAACCATAAAGGCGAATTTATTACAGATGCTGATGGCATGGCCGTTCTGGAACTGGCGGAAAGGACTGCTGTTCATTATGCTGATGTTAATGAACTGGGAAGCGTAAGTTATAACGATTCATATTTGCAAAAACACATAGATAAAGTTTTGGCTTTGCCTCTGGTAGATGCAGGTGCGATTAAAAAAGCGAATTTTAAAATTGCCATAGATTGTGTCAATTCATCCGGAGGTATATTTGTACCTTATTTATTAAAGGCCTTAGGGGTAAAAGTAATTCATGAATTATATTGCAAACCCGATGGCCAGTTTCCCCATAACCCGGAGCCATTACCTGAAAATTTAACAGCGCTTTCAAAAGAAGTAATTGAAAAGAATGCCGATCTGGGTATCGCGGTTGACCCTGATGTGGAC
>JBASZP010000220.1:0-2395 GCA_049660965.1 Daejeonella sp.
TCTGCTTCTGTTCCTTTAAATTCCTGTACTTTTTGCCATGCCTGTTCCAGTATGCTTAAGCTCTGCCACATTTCTTCGTTGCGCACTAAGAAGCGGTCGTAACAATCACCCGTTGTACCAACAGGAACTGTAAAATCAAAATCCTGGTAACTGCTGTAAGGTGTATGCACCCTTACATCGTAGTCCACGCCAGCGGCACGCAGGTTAGGGCCGGTAAAGCCATAACTTAATGCACGCTCTGCACTAATGGGACCACAACCAACGGTACGGTCAATAAAAATGCGGTTACGTGTAAACAGGTTTTCGAACTCTTTTAACTGCTTAGGATATTCCTTTAAGAATTTTTCGAGTTTTTCAAACGCTGTATTTGTGAAATTCCTTTCAAAACCGCCAATACGCCCAATATTAGTAGTAAGGCGGGAGCCACATACTTCTTCATATATTTCATAAATTAATTCACGGAATTGCATCAGGTATAAAAAGCCTGAGTAAGCGCCACTGTCCACACCCACAATAGAGTTACAAATTAAATGGTCGCTGATACGAGCCAGCTCCATAATGATCACCCGTAAATAATCTACTCTTTTAGGCGTTTGTACATTCAACAACTTTTCGCAGGTTAAATGCCAGCCCATATTATTTATGGGAGATGAACAATAGTTAAGCCTGTCGGTAATAGGTGTAATTTGAAACAGCGGCCTGCGTTCTGCCAGTTTTTCAAATGCCCGGTGAATATATCCAACAGTGGAAGTGGCTTTTAAAATACGTTCGCCATCCAGCTCCAGAATATTTTGAAACACACCATGTGTAGCCGGGTGCGTTGGCCCCAGATTTAACGTGGTAGTCTGCTTTTCTATCGAGCCTTCAGGTAATAAAATATGTTCACTCATGCCCCTGCTTTAATGCTTTTTTACTTTTAATAAATGCTATTAAATCAACTGTATAAATAATCGTCATCATGCCAAACACAATTCCAAAAATCATTCTCATGCCTTGGTCTGAATCGTTATTTGCAAATTTATAAAACCCATTCACCGACTGATATCCAAACACCAAAACTACCAGTATCAAAAACAACAACCTGTATTTTGAGTTTTGTTTAAACATTTTTGTTATCAGCTTTTTGTTCTTTATTCAGCTTTATTGGCGTCGCACTCTTCAACAGTATCTCTTTACTAATCTTTAATTATGTTTTACAATTTGTTATTACGCCCCTTCAGGGCTTGCCAAACTCCTCTTTATCATCCCGGGGCTTCACCCCGGGCTATTAATATTACACCCCTTCGGGGCTACGCACATATCTTCTCTTCGGTCTTCTCCGTAATCAATTCCCCCTTCAGGGGGCGGAGGGGGTTATCTTCCAAACATGTCATCATCTTTATCAATCCTCGTCTGGTCTTCCAGTGGAAATTCTTTCCTTAAAGGGAAGTAATCCATTTCATCTACATTCAATACTCTTATTAAATTAGGATGGCCTACAAAGTTCACCCCAAAAAAATCGTAGGTTTCTCTCTCCATCCAGTTGGCACCTGCATATAATGATGTTGCTGTAAATACATCAGGCTTTGCAACATCTGTAAATACTTTAAAGCGGATGCGTACATTATCCACCAAATTGTGTAAGTGATAAACCACTGCTAACTCCTCTCCTTTTCTGTCGGGATAATGCACCGCCTGCAAATCAGTTAAAAAACGAAATTTCAACTCTTCATCATCAAACAAAAACTGCAGCACTTTTACATTTAAATCTTTTGGTGCTGTAAACGTAAGCATACCATATGGCTCCTGCCATTCGGTTAATACATCACCAAATTTTTCGGTTAGTTTTAGTTTAATTATTTCGTTTGTCATAACCCCAACCCCTAAAGGGGCTTTAGTTCTTTTATGTTCATTAAATTATAATTAACCCAGTTCCCCTTTAGGGGCGGAGGGGTTTATTGTATTCCGTATCCTGCCAGTAAATCTTTATACTGCGGACTGTTTCTTCTTCTTAATCCTTCCTGATTTACTAAGTCCTGTATTTTCATAAAGCCATCTAAAATAGCTTCTGGTCTTGGCGGGCAACCCGGCACATATACATCCACAGGAATTACCTGATCCATACCTTGTAAAACAGAATATGTATCAAATATGCCGCCGCTGCTTGCACAAGCACCAACCGCCATTACCCAACGTGGCTCTGCCATTTGCAAATACACCTGGCGTAATACCGGCCCCATTTTTTTAGAAATTGTTCCCATCACCATCAACAGGTCGCACTGCCGTGGAGAAAAGCCTACCCTTTCGCTTCCAAAACGGGCAAGATCGTAATGGCTGGCCATAGTAGCCATAAACTCGATACCGCAGCAGGAAGTGGCAAAAGGCAAAGGCCAGATAGAATTTTTACGGGCAAGGC
>JBASZP010000221.1:0-4798 GCA_049660965.1 Daejeonella sp.
TTTCAAGTTCTTTTTTTAGATCGTTAAGAAGAGAATTTAATTCCCCTGCGATTTGCTGAGCCTGTTTTGCCTTTTCAAGTATAGGCCTGGCACGGTCCGGGTTATCCTTTAGCTTCGTGGCCTCAAAAGCATTTAGCGATTGCTGCAAACCTGTGTTTACATTATCAGTAGATGTTTGCAAACTTGTATTCAATGTAGAAAAAGCTTCTAAAATGGTATCAGATACGTTTAGTGCTAACATTGCCATTAGCACCAGGTACATAATACCAATCATCTTCTGTCTTGGGGTTTCTTTACCTCCGGCCATGTCTTATTTTATATTAGAGTTGAAAAAAATTAATAAGCTATAAATAATACCCAGTTATACTCGTGGTTGATTCATAGCGGATAACATATTGCCGTATATGGAATTTAAAGAAGAAAGATTTTTAGCTAATTTGCTAACTTCTTCTTTAAACATTTTAGAATCGTCCATTGACTCACTAAAGTTGTGCATGGTTAAGGAAAGGTTTTGATAAAATGTATTCATTGACTTTAAATGAGCGCTTGAATCTTGCAATTCAAGCTCATAAACTGCATTTAATGCAGACAGATTTTTAGCTAAAGAATTAACCTGTTCGTGATATGATTTTGAATCAATATTAGAAGCGGCCATTTCAGATAAACTTGAACTTGCTTTTTCAAATGCTGTACTTAAATTGTCAAAACTTGCAGATGCTGTTTTGAGTTTCCCTGTGAATTCGGAAGTTGCGGTTGAGGCATCCGCTACGTTTGAAATAGCAGAAACTTTATCCCCAAAGGTACGTAAACCGCTTCCTAAACTCTCAATTAATTCAGGTCCTATCTTAGCTTCGGCCATCATCTTGTCTAATGCCGCGGTAGATGAAGGAGCAGCCTGCAACTGGCGTGCAGATGCGGTTGGCAATTCTCCCTGATAATCATCCGCTAATTCCGGATACACCCTTTGCCACTCTACTTCTTTATGTTGCGCAACAAATCCCATAATAAAGAATAGAAAAGCTTCTACACCCAAACCAACCCCAATAACCAGTGATCCACCGGGCAGGTGAAGGATTTTAAACATTGCTCCAATGATAACTACTGTAGCTCCCCATGAAATAACGGTATCCAGGGTAATCTTAAACTTTGCTTTTTTTGCGGCCATAATATTAATATTTTTAGAATTTTAGATTTTAATTTTTAGAACTTATTTTCTTCGGTCATTAGCATCACGACCCTGATATTTTGTTATACAACGGAAACCAATATATGATTTTGCAGTATCCTGATACTCATAAGTACTGCTTGAATTTTGAAGAAAATAACCAATATCTTTCCATGATCCTCCGCGTACAACTTTACGTTTTAAAACCTCAGGTTCTTCTGCTTTTGCGTCATAATTATAGGTTGGATTTAAATCATGTGTAAATGTAGAAGTAGATTCATCAAATGCAGATGAAGTCCATTCGGCTACGTTACCCGCCATATTATATAAACCAAAATCATTAGGGTAATATGACTTTACGTTAACCGTAAAAGCTCCGCCATCATCTACATAATTACCTCTTCCGGGTTTAAAGTTAGCCATTAAGCAGCCTTTTGCATTTCTAATGTAAGGCCCTCCCCATGGATAGCTGGTTCCAACCCTTCCTCCCCGGGCTGCATACTCAAATTCTGCTTCAGTAGGTAACTCATACTCCTCTCTTCTGGGCATTTTCCTGCTTTCTCTGTAAGCAGCATTCAGTCGCGTTCTCCATACAGTAAATGCACGGGCCTGGCGCCAGTTTACGCCTACAACAGGATAATTAGAAAAAGCAGGATGTGAAAAATATCCTCTAACCATGGGCTCATTTTGAGCATAAGCAAAATCTGATAGCCAAACTAAAGTATCCGGATATATGCCTATGGTATCTCTGAGAATAAAATCCGATCTTTTTGAGGCTTTATTATTCCTATTGTTGGCAGCTTCACGGAGTTTCATTATTTCGAAACTGTATTTTAAGAGGCGTACATCAATTTCATTACGATCGAAAATACGGTCTTCTCCCTGGTAATACATACCTTGTAGGTTAACGGCATTTTCTGCTGCTGATTTTTTCTTGCTCCAAATTGAAGATCCGTTTCCTACTTTTTTCCAGTCAATATATCTCTTTTCTGGTATATCTGCCCCTCCCTTATTTTTAAGATAATATTTATCATCCTGTAAATAATTGGTAACCGCGATAGAATCTCTTACCCAGTTCACAAATTGGTGATATTCACTATTTGTGATTTCTGTTTCATCCATATAAAATGCCTGAACAGTAACTTGTTTATTCTGTGAAATTTGTGCGAAAGTAATATCCTGATCAGTTTGACCCATTACAAACGTTCCTGATGGAATATAAACCATGCCGTATGGAACTTCTGTATTCCTGAAATTTTTGCTTTGCACACCGACTAACTCTCCGCTAGCACCACCTTTGCCACAACTACTGGCTATAACTACAATAGCTATAGAAGCTATAAAGTATATTTTTCTCATCTATTTATTCTTCTAATTGGGTATTTTTCACAAAACATATTCGAATGTAGTAATAAATTAAATAATACGTGTTAGAACTTCTATTTTTTTATTCTCTTAAAATTGATTTCAATTAACATAACAAATTTTTATAGGATTTATTTTATTGAGGCTTAAATATATTTTCAAGCCAATATTCATTTTAAGATTTCATAAAAATATATTTTTTTACTGATAGTTAGTAATAAATGTTTTCCATATAAATGTAAAAATCGCATAATTACCCTAATATCTTATTTTAAATGGGCATTTTTCAAAAGTAAATTCCATGTAATTATTTATCAATATGCTTAATATACTGTTCAATAGCCATTGTCATACTTGGAGTACTGGGGGTGGGGGCAGCTATATCAAGTACCAGATTATGCTCAAGAACGGCCTTATGTGTACTTGCGCCAAATGCTGCTATACGTGTTGCATTTTGTTTAAAATCAGGAAAATTTATAAATAATGAGTTCACACTTGAGGGGCTGAAGAAAGCAATTACATCATAAAATACTTCGGCAAGGTCAGAAAGATTACTGCAAACTGTACGAAAGAGAACAGCAGATTTATAATTGTACCCGTTATGCTGTAAAAATTTCTGTGTTTCTTCTGCAGCTACATCTGAACATGGGTAAAGGAATTTTTCTGTGGTATGCTTTTTTAAAACATCTGTTAAATGAATAGAGGGTGGGTTACCAAAAAATATTTTCCTTTTACGGTATTGAATATATTTTTGGAGATATAGCGCAAGTGTTTCTGAAATACAGAAATACTTCATTTCTGCCGGTACTTCATAACGCATTTCTTCACAAATCCTGTAAAAATGATCTATTGCATTTCTGCTGGTAAAAATAACTGCGGTAAAATCTGCCAGATTAATCTTTTCTCTACGAAATTCTCTGGCAGGAACTCCTTCTACATGGATAAATGAACGAAAATCTATCTTTAAATTATATTTTTTTGAAAGATCGAAGTATGGCGATTTATCAGTATCTGGCCGGGGTAGCGTAACTAAAATACTCTTCACTTTTCTTTTTCTCGCGTCCTGTGTTTCTTGCATATTTTTGCTAAGTTTTATACCTTAAGTGCTTTAATCAGAATTAATAAAGGGCAAATTTCGAGGGCACAAAGGTAGATAAATAAATAAACTTTAGGAAATTTGTAATTGAATAAAATATTCGATCCTGCACGAAAAAGCTGAAGCACGAAAACAATAATTAATATCAAAAAGGCTATATAAATATATAGTTTGGAGTAATAAGGAGAGGCCAAACTAAACGCTATTAGAAGTGGCAGAAGAATAATAGCGACATTGAAATAAATTAAATACAAAACACCAATATACTCCTGTAATAATTTTTGTATACCGAATAAAAACCCTAATAATTTAAGTATAATAATTTTCAAGGTAAATGCTCCGATAATTATAGCTGATAAAATTAAGAACCAGGAGAAACCTCTGTAAATATATTCGGGTTGAAAAAACTGCCATGAAAGGTATAAATACATCCCCATTATAAATCCAAACAACACATATAGAAATATAAATGGCCAGGAATTAAACAAATTACCTTCTTTATTGATCTGATTTAATATCCGGTAACTATAAAAAGATCGCCAAATGGAAATCGTTTCTTTTTGGAAAGAAGTTTTAATAATTGCAAAAAGTATAATCAAAAACAGGATGACCATAATGACCCATCTTTCACCTGTAGGTTTTACCTTTCCTGCGTTAAAAACATCCTTCTTTTTGGGATTTTTTTTTGCCCAAATTGAGAAATCAAATTTTTGACTATGATATGTTTTGATAAGACTATCTAAAAACTGATTAGGTCTTTTAGGATTTGGAACTTTTATCCAGATAAAAGACAACGAATCACCTATAACTTTGATAGAATCCTTTGTCTTTTTTTTTGCATTTGCAACTGAGTCCAAAGAACTATAATAACTGGATTCTGAGTAGCTGTTATTTTTTCGAATAATTTTTGAAGAATCTATTTGCCCGTAAGAATCAAGTTGAAATAGCAGTACTATTAAAAAGAAATTGATAACAAATTTTACTATCATTAAAAAATGGCAATAATACTAAAAGTGTATTTTCCCATACCACAAATCTACTGCATTATTTTAGGGTTTTCGTCTTTCTTAAGGCATGAGTTTGAAAGGGGAATGAGATTTTATTCTTTACTCAAAACAACCTTCACTAATAGATTTTTTACCGTTTACTAAATAATATATACCGTTTACTCA
>JBASZP010000222.1:0-9096 GCA_049660965.1 Daejeonella sp.
ACCGTATTGTGATCATTAATCCTAAGAACGGGCAGGTAACCGCCGAGATTGATCTCTCAAAATTGTATCCCACAGAAAAACGAAATACAGATGCTGATGTTTTAAACGGCATTGCCTGGGATAATACCCAAAAACGATTGTTTGTAACCGGTAAAAAATGGGACAAATTGTTCCAGCTGAAATTACTTAATAACTGACGAATGCGTTTTTTTAATTATAACCTGCTTTTTGTACTGCTTGCTGCCGCGGGAATTGTGGGAGGAATTGGATGGGGGGTGAAAAACTACCTGTTCTATCAAAACTCCCTTCCGGCAACCGGTACGGTTATAAAAGTAGCCCATATGTCACGCTATGACTCCCAAACACATAGTAATAAGTATTATGATTATCCTCTTATAGAATTTACCGCAAAAGATGGAAATCAATACCGATTTTTCGGCCGCTCTTCAATTTCGGCAACAGGTTATAAGGTAGAAGTATTATATTCGGCAGATGACCCTCAGAAAGCGTATGTAAAAGACCTAACTTTATGGCTATACCCTGTAATAGCTCTTTTTATCGGACTTGTTTTTAGCTATTCGACTTCTTCCAATCTGAAAGCGGAAAGAGAAGCAAGGGGCTGATTATCTTTTGTTCCTGCAGAAACAGAATAGTATAAAAAAAGCCAGCAAGAGCTGGCTTTTAAGGTTTTTACCCGGATATTACATCCCCTCTTCTCCCGTACTTTTATCATTATCCACTTCCAGTAAGCCGAAGTTAAAGTAACTGTTAAAAGCCGCTTCATTCTTTAGGGTATGCATAGCAATTCCTAATACACATTTAGTTAATTGCAGGGTCAGTTCTTGCCGGCTTTCCCTTAAACGACTTTGAGTGGTCGAATTATCCGTTTTTTTATCCACCTGTTCGTCCCTGGCATTGACATAAGCTGTTTGCAGGTCCGTTAATTCAGTTATAAAAGCGGCGCCCAGCTGGGCTTTATATTTCTCCGCTGTGGCTACATAGCTTATAAGTAAAACCTTCATTCCCTCAACCGAAGCATTATGATATTGGGTTAAACCCTGCGGGTAAAACTCCGTATAGGCGGCGCTGCCTTTTGTAAAGATGCCCTTTATAGTGCCTTCTTTAGTTTTTATAAAATCCAGCACATCATCATAAGCATCCTGCTTGCTGATGGTACCACCCTTTTGGAAAGCGCTGGTGGCGCTCAGTTCGCCCAAACCTGCTTTAAATTTTTGGTAAATTGTTTCAAGAATACTCATTTCTGCCGATATGGGCACCGCGTTAGGTGTTTTAGTATAACGGCCAATAAAATCGGAGGTAAAGAGGTTCAGCTCATTCCGGCTGTACTGCCTGTCTGCAAATAGATCGCGGGTTAATCTTTCAAATTTCATATCAAAAAAATTAGCTATACCAAAAATAAAAGGTTTAACAATAAAATCAAAATCTTTAAAGAAAGTATCTCAGTTTATTTATTCTCTGGAAGAAAATGCTGTGTAGAATTCCACCCTGTTTATTTCCTAAGCATGAAAATGCTGTACGAAATCCCAGCTTGCCGTTTCTAAGCTTGGGAAGCGCTGTACGAAACTTCAGCCTGCCATTTCTAAGTTTGGAAAGTGCTGTGCGAAATCTCAGCCTGGCATTTCTAAGTTTGGGAAGTGCTGTACGAAACTTCAGCCTGTTTATTTCTAAGCTTGGGAAGCGCTGTAGTTGCTGTTTGTGGATGTTCCCCCATCTGGTTTAGGTACTTAAATCCTTTTTTTTTAACCCAGAACTCTGTACGCCATGTATTAGTGCAAAACCCTTTCTATATTAAACTTTTAATGTTTCTCTGTCTAATGATAATATTTTTGCAACTTGCCGGACGGAGTCCTCTGTTTTATTTTAGATTTAAGTCCTCCTTTGGAAGACTGAAACCAGAGGGGGCTTATATTTGAGAAGGGGGTTATAACATTCAGATACGAGTTGAAAGTTGGCGGGATGGTACGGTGATAACACCGACCATAGGTAATCAATCCAGTAAACTGTAGCAAAGCTTACAAGGTATAAGCCTTCTTTATTATAAAATTTATACTTACTGCTCATCTGCTTTTCTTCTTCCTATTTTCAATAGATTTTAAAAATCAAGTTAATCAGATTTTATAACAATTAGAGTATAAAGATAGATACGAGTTGTAAGCAGATGGAGATACGAGCTACAAACTCGCACCAGCGGAGGTTAACAGCAAACATATTCCCTTAAAATAATTTTAAACTTACCAAAACAATAATCCAATCCTGTTGTTAAGGTTTATACAGGTACCATAAACCGGTTCCTGTTTTCATTATTATATACTGGTTAATTAAAAAGGCTTCCCAATTTTGGGAAGCCTTAAATTTTATAGCCAATAAAATCTTATTTTTTTGAGGTGTCTGCCGGTAAGGTTGGTAGTGTTTGCGGTGCGGCAACAGGGGCCGGTTTATTGATCTGGTTCTGAATTTCGTTGTTTTGCTGGTTAACTACCCCGCCTTTGGGTATGGTTATATTAATTAACAGGGCTAAAACCATTAAGCTGATGGCTAACACCCAGGTTCCTTTTTCCAGGAAATCGCCGGTACGCTGTACACCCATAATGTTATTTGAACCCGAAAACCCGGAGGATAAACCCCCGCCTTTAGGGTTTTGAATTAGAATGATTAACCCTAACAGTACACAAACCACAATTGCCAGAATAACTAACGCGTAATACATATTTATTTAATTTATCTTCTTTTCTAATTCACGAATTTGGTCGGCAAAGTAAGCACTTTTTTCCGGAAATTTCAAACTTAATTTCCGGTAGGTATCCATCGCTTTGCTAAATAACATCTGATCGGTATAGATCTGGGCTAATGTTTCCGAAACCAGGTCATTTGAGTCTTCGGCGCTTTTACGGGCTTTATTCTCAGTATCTACTTTTTCGGGCTGCAGGGGTTTAATTTGTGGTTCTTCTTTTATAAATTTCTCAATGATCTGTTCTTCCTTGCGCTTTAATTCAAACGGAATTGTTTTTGCCGGGTTATCTGAGTGGTTAAACGGCGATTGAAGATGAAAAATATGTTCAATAATTTGTCCGTTAAGGTCATCGTTTCCTGTTTTCGGGCTGATGTTGCTGTTAAAACTTACATAGGGCTGGTAAGTTTCGGCGTGTTCTTTACGGGTTTTGTGTAACCACCATAAAAAGGTATAAGGCAGCTGATCATCATCGTATTTTGATAATTTTTCAGTATCGGAGTTATTTACAGGTTCTGCATGAATTGCCTGATCAGGTTCTTCAACTTTATCATCAGATCCTTCGGAAAGAGTATTCGGGCTATCTTCAAAAGCTAAAAAATCTGCTGAGGCTGCGCTTTCTATCAGTAATTCTTCTTTCTCCTCTTCTTTAGCTGCTGGTAAGTTTTGCCCGGACTGTTCAGCTGTTAAAGGCTCAGAAGAAGTTTCCGGTATAGCATCTTCACTATCATATTCTTCCCGGCTGTAATCAGAAGTATTTAACTCTGCTTCCGGTTCTGAAACCTGTTCAGCTTGTTTATCTTCTTCGGTTTCTGCGATAAGGTCAGGTTCTTTTAAAACCTGTAAGGTTTCCGGGTGATTGATAATGGCATTTAAAACACTTCTGTCGGGCATGTAAACAGCGGCTCTGGATAATTGCGCATCAAAAAGATCTGTATTGTTTACTAGTGTTTTAGCGTAAAATGCCTGCAGAAGCTGGGAATAAGGATATTTCTCCGTCAGAAATGCCAGATCTTCAGCTTTATCATCCGCTAATAAGAGCTTTGATGTATAGTCCTGAAATAATTGCTTATTGATTTCCTGCTGATCAGAAATTTCCACTGTGTTGTTTATGTGTTAATATAAAAATTACCAATTGGCAAAAGCTTTGTTAAAAATTGCTTCTGTAAGTTTTTGATTTAAAAAGGTGATCAATTCCCGCTCCTGGTCCTGTAAAGATTTGCTCTCTATACTAAATTCTTTAAACTCGGTAAAAGATTGTTCAAAACTTAATTCGGGCTTTAGGGCATTAGTATATTTTACTTTTACGGTGATGCTTAAACGGTTTAAGGCGGCACGCTGGTTACCCTGTATAGCGGCGGGTATAATGCTGTAATCTGTAATACGCCCTTCAAAATTAGCATCAGCGTCCGATCGTACAATGCTTAAGCGTGACTGACTGGTTATGCGTTCTTTTAATGCTTCTGTAAATTGCTGGCTCAGGTAAGGAACTACCAATGTAGCGGTGTTTTCAAAGAACTGAACGGATACGGTTTTCATCGAATCGGGTATGGATGCCCCGGAAAAGCTGTAAACACCACAGCCCTGCTGTAGAATTAACAGGCTTACAGCAATTAGCTTAACTATTTTTTTTACTGCTTGGGCCATTTTGCCGGGTAATTAATCAATTCGAGTTCTTTTATTTTACGGTATAGGGTACGTTCAGAAATGCCTAATTCCCGTGCGGCTAATTTACGTTTACCTTTGTGCTTTTTAAGGGCTTTTTTAATTAAATCTGATTCTTTATCTATTAATGACAGGGATTCTTCTACTTCTTCGGCTGCGTGTACAACATCAAAATTTTTGGCTGTACCGGCCTGGTGTATAGTTAATTTATGAGGGTCGCCCGGGTTTGTATGATTATCGGGCAAGTCAATATCGCGGTAAAGCTGACTGATGGTCTGCTGGTTGGCTAATAAGGTATCTTCATTTCCTCCGCTTTGAATGATATCTATAACCAGTTTCTTCAGCTCGACCATATCTTTTTTCATGTCGAAAAGGACTTTATATAGAATATCCCGTTCAGAAAAATCATCCTTATTCTGTATGCGCACAGGCAGAGAACGTCCGGCTTCATTAGGGATGTAGTTCATCAGGCTTTGGGCAGTTAAGTTCCGGTCTTTTTCCAGAACGGCAATTTGCTCTGTTACGTTCTTAAGCTGGCGGACATTACCGGGCCAGCTGTAATTCATCAGCATTTCCTGTGCGCTTTGGTCTAACTGTACAGAAGGGCTCCGGTATTTATCGGTAAAATCTGCTATAAATTTTCTGAACAGCAAATAAATATCGTCTTTCCGTTCGCGTAAGGCAGGTATTTTAAGCGGTACTGTATTTAAGCGATAGTAAAGGTCTTCCCGAAATTTGCCATTATTAACGGCATCAAAAACATCTTTATTAGTGGCTGCAATAACACGTACATTGGTTTTTTGAACTTTTGATGACCCTACCCTGATGTATTCCCCGGTTTCTAACACACGAAGTAAGCGGGCCTGTGTACCTACCGGGAGTTCGGCCACTTCATCCAGGAAAATAGTTCCCCCGTCTACCACTTCAAAATAACCTTTGCGGGCTTCATGTGCTCCTGTAAAAGATCCTTTTTCATGCCCGAATAGTTCTGAATCGATGGTTCCTTCGGGTATAGCGCCACAGTTTACGGCAATAAAGGGACCGTGTTTACGGGCGCTTAAAGAATGTATAATATGCGAGAATACTTCTTTACCACTACCGCTTTCCCCGGTAATGAGTACAGAAATATCTGTTGGTGCAACTTGTGTGGCTATATCAATGGCCCGGTTCAGCAATGGTGAATTTCCAATAATGCCAAAACGGTTTTTTATATCCTGGGTATCCATATTTTAATGTGCTAATATGTTAATTTGAAAATGTGTTAATTTGAGAATGTGCTAATTATCTTATATTATATTGTTTGTTTCTAAAACTCTACCCTGGTTA
Source organism: Daejeonella sp. (assembly GCA_049660965.1). Classification (GTDB taxonomy): domain Bacteria; phylum Bacteroidota; class Bacteroidia; order Sphingobacteriales; family Sphingobacteriaceae; genus Daejeonella. The sequence continues at coordinate 5,741 of JBASZP010000222.1, forward strand.
GATAGCACGGTGTTGTTTATTTTACCGATTAATGTGGCAGGGGTGCATTTTTCTATATAAACATTAACGTATTCACCGGGTTTAAAACGATCATCTACCGGGAAAACAACGGTTGTGTTTTGTTCATTTTTGCCGGAAAAATCGTAGTCAGATTTTTTTGAGAACCCGTCAATAAGTACCCGGAATGTTTTACCAATTTGTTGTTGTAAGCGCTGATGCGAACATTGTTGCTGTTTAAGCATAATTTCATTAAACCGGCGTTTTTTCACCTCTTCGGGTATATCATCCGTAAAACGTTTAGCGGCTAAAGTCCCTGGGCGTTCAGAGTAAGTGTACATATAGGCAAAATCATACTGAACAAAATCCATTATGCTTAAGGTATCCTGGTGTTCTTTTTCAGTTTCTGTACAAAACCCAATAATTATATCGGTAGAAATACCACATTCAGGTATAATTTTCCTGATTGATTGTATTCGTTCCATATACCATTCGCGGGTATAGGTCCGGTTCATAATCTCCAGCACTCTTGAGTTTCCTGATTGTACGGGAAGATGAATGTGTTTACATATATTTTCATACCTGGCCATGGTATATAAAACTTCATCTGTAATATCTTTTGGATGTGAAGTTGAAAAGCGGATGCGGAGCTGGGGATTTATTTGCGCTACTTTTTCAAGAAGGCTGGCAAAATTAACTGTTTCAGGCTCAGTTTCTCCTTCTGAACGGTCTGCGAGATTGGAATTCCATTTATAGGAATCTACATTCTGGCCTAATAATGTTATTTCACGGTAACCTGCATTGAAAAGATCTCTGGCCTCCTGCACAATTGAATAGGCATCACGGCTTCGTTCGCGTCCGCGGGTAAATGGAACCACGCAAAAAGAACACATATTATCGCAGCCCCGCATAATGGAAACGAAGGCGGAAATCCCGTTACTGTTTAACCTGATGGGACTGATGTCTGCATAGGTTTCTTCGCGGGATAACAGAACATTAACGGCACGGTTACCTTCATCAGCCTGCTGAATTAAACCGGGCAGGTCGCGGTAAGCATCGGGGCCTATAACAATATCAACCAGTTTCTCCTCTTCCAGAAATTTTGATTTTAAGCGCTCGGCCATACAGCCTAAAACACCTATGGTCATTCCTGGTTTTTTATTCTTAGCTGCGCCAAATTCTCTCAGCCGGTTGCGTACACGTTGTTCGGCATTATCTCTGATGGAACAAGTGTTTATAAATATTACATCAGCGGTTTTATAATCGGGTGTAGTTTCAAAACCCATATCAAGCATAATAGATGCAACAATTTCACTATCGGCGAAGTTCATGGCGCAACCATAACTTTCTATATATAATTTACGTCCGGTATTGTTTTTTGGTTTATCAAGAACTAAAGCTTCTCCTTGACGTGTTTCGTCATGAGGGTTTACTGTAAATGATTTTTGATCAAACATAGTTGAATATTAAAGGGCTCAAAAATACAAATTTATAAATACAATGACAATTTGGCAGAGATATTATTATAAATTTTTGAAAATGAATAGTATTAAATTAATCAGAAAGTATTTTAAATGATTTCATCTAACTTACAGGCATTTGGGTATATTTAAACCAATATCCAAAACAAGCCACAAGCTATTAAGTTTATAATTTATGCAATCAAAAACAATTAAAAAAATCAGGAATTGGGTATTAGGTATTTTATTATTTTTAATAGTACTGATTGGCGGGGCGGCTTTATACATTAGTAAGGAATGGAAACCTATTTTAGATTCGCAGTTAAAAGCGCTTGTGATCAGCTCATCTGATAGTTTATATCATGTAGAATATTCTTCTTTTAAAATCAATTTACTAACAGGAAACGCCTCTTTTAAGGATTTTAAGCTTATTCCTGATAGCACTATTTATAAAAAATTAGTATTACAGCAGAAAGCCCCCGACAATGTCTATAATTTAACTGTAGAAAATCTGATCTTCAAAAAATTTCATCCCAGACGAATTTTCATGGATAAGAAATTAAATGTTAATTCTATCCTGATAAATAAACCCAGTTTAATTATTACCAATAAAAGGCAGCCCTATAACGATACAGTATCTACAAAACCTGTTAAAACCCCTTATCAGTTAATATCAAAATCGTTAAAAGAGTTACGTATAAATAAGATCTTACTAAATGATGTCGATTTTACATTTATTAATCAAAGTAATACACCTGCTAAAAAGACAGCTCTGAAAAACCTGAATATAAATGTTACAGATCTGCTAATAGATTCACTATCCCAAAATGACCGGTCGCGTTTTTATAATACTAAGAATGTGGAGGTACAAATGCGGAGTTATAAAATAGCCACATCGGATAGTTTGTATTATTTTACCTTGCAAAATTTTGAATTTTCCGCTGCTGATAAAAAGCTTTTAGTTGATAACTTAAAGCTTACTCCGCGATACTCGCCTGCTAATTTTTATAAAAAGGTTGGTTATGCAAAAGATAAGTTTGATCTGTCTTTTGGCCAGATTGCGCTTAATGAAATTGATCTAAATAAGTTTATTAAATATCAGCGTTTATGGGCGGGAAGTATGGATATCATTAATGGAAATATTTCTGTACACAATAATAATGCGTATCCTAAAAGACGTAAAAATAAAATAGGGAAATTCCCCCATCAACAACTTCAAAAGTTTGCATTAGATTTAAAGATTAATACACTTAACATCCGAAACACTAATATTAGTTATTCAGAATATGATAAAACATCTAAACAGACAGGTGAAATAACATTTAATAAAACAAACGGGAAAATATATAATGTAACCAATGATTCTATTGCGCTTTCGAAAAACAGATTTGCATTTGCCGAATTAAATACGCTGCTTATGAATACAGGTAAATTATTTGTAAAATTCAATTTTAATTTAACCGACCCTTTAGGCGCATTTACCTATTCAGGGGAATTAGGATCCTTTAATGGCCCGGTATTAAATAAGATCACCAAACCACTGGGAATGGTAGAAATTAAATCCGGAAAAATTAAAAAGCTTTCATTTAATGCTTCTGCGAACTCTAACTTATCAAAGGGAAACGTGGAACTTTATTACCATGCCCTTAAGTTTGATTTGCTTAAACGCGATAAAGAAACGGGGGATCTGAAAAAACAGGGGTTTTTATCTGGCATAGCTAATATATTTATAATCAATAGTGATAATCCGAAGGAGAACGGAACATTTACTCCCGGAATCATTTATTATAAAAGACCTCTTACGGACTCTTTTTTCGCTATGTTATGGAAAAGTTTATTTACAGGAATTAAATCAAGCGTTGGTGTTAGTTCCAAGAAAGAAACCAAAATCCTTAATAC
>JBASZP010000223.1:0-2161 GCA_049660965.1 Daejeonella sp.
GTACGAGCCCTGTGTATCTCCATCATCTACATTTATTTCAAGATAGGTTACTCTAAGCGCCTTTTCTTTTGGTAAAGATTCAAAGTACAACTGACCATCTCTTAAACTCCAGAAAGGGGGAGCACTTGTTTTTACAACGTTACCATCACCTGTGGTGTATACAAAGCTGTTTAGTTGAGAGCCATTTACATCTTTACCTAAAATTGAGCTGATTAAAGCGTTTGCCTTTTCTACTGTATTTGTAAACAGCACCATTTTAAGCTCGGAGATTTCAGACTCTGTATTGCTGCCCAGTTCAATTCTTTTTTTATTGGGCCTGCTTAACAAATAAATACGCACTTCGTACTGGCCTTCTGTATATTTAGTGGTATTGGCACAATAAGCTATTTGGTTTTTGTTTACAATTGTTTTCTCCATTTTGGTTACAGCATTATTATTATCAGTAGTAATACTGTGAAACACGTATTGCTTTTTGGTGGTTGTTAAAAAATGTTTGGTTGTACCATCTGCACTTTTGTTCTCTGCAATTATTTCTGCGCTTTTATCTATATCGTACTTTACATCACCATTACTTGTTTTTATGGTATAAGATTGACCAATGTTTTTTACTTTTTCTTCATCAGCATTGCCATCAGCAGGTGCAGCAGACGAATTTTGTGACGGCGCAGCACCTGCCGCAACTTTTTCTTTTATTTTTTTTAATAGTTGTGCATTTGCATTTTGGGTAATAATGCCGGTTAGTAACACCATTACTAATAATCTTGTTTTCATTTTTTTTGGTTTTATAGTAATGTGCGAAACTAATTTGCGCTCATTAGCCGTACAGCGCCATTTAACCAATTGGCCTTTTCGTTTTACCAAACCAAATAAAAAAACGGAGTGATGCTGCTATAGCAGTACGATTTTGAGTACAAACTCAAAACAATGAAAAAAAATGCCTGACAGATTTAAGTATCAGAATGAAGTAAAACAGAAGCTAGAGAGGCTTGGGGTTTATTAAAATTGCTATTGGCAATACCAATCTTAGCTGATGTATTTATGGTTCAAAATTAAATCTGTCGTGTTCTTTAGTATACTTTATCCATACGAAATTGAATCCATTGACTTTTGACGGTTGTTTAACTTGAAACAAATCCGTTCCTGTTGATTCAACAAGTTCAGTCCTATACTTATGAGTCAGACTTAATAAATGGTATGATAGCAAGGCGGAATAAACAAATCTTTTGCTCCAATCGTCAAATGTTACTTCCTGTAACTCCCACGGTTCACCATTATAGTTGTCAAGTATAATACGTTTGTTTCCGTTCATTGTGTCAAAAAAATACTCGGCATGGGCAAAGGCATTCCTTAATGAAGTATGAAATCCATTTTTTATGATTTGAAAGAGATTATTTCCTTTGTCTTCAAATGTCTTTCTTATATCATTTCTAATAAACTCATGTTTCCCCATGTCTGGTATATTGACATCCCAAACATATTGCTCTCCATTGTTTAAATGTGCAAGCCGATACACTTTCTTTAGAAATGGTTTTGCTTCCCAAATGTGAGAGTAAACCATAAGCTCCATGTGAAGTCTTTGTTGATTGTCGTCTGTCGCATTTTGTGTGGATGGGAATGCGTAAAACGTGGAAAGAAACTCAGATAAAAATGTCAACCTTGACGCATCTTTATATCTGTCCATTCTATAGTCAATAACATTTGGATTAAATCCTGAAGCGGCATTTTCATATTCTTTTCTATATTCTCCGTCTGCAAGGAAAAGTGCATAGTCATTTTGATTTGCCGCTCTCAAGTCATTAAGGGTGTCGTCAATACTTTTTTTAATTTCAGTATCTATTGCTGCAAATTCGGTTCTTGTAATCATGATGGTCGTTTAATATATCAGCCAACTCATAAATATGCGAAAGTTCAATTTTTCATTTTTTACAAATCGCTGTATATCTATGGCTATTAAAATTATTCATAAAAACAATTAAAAATGCGAAAGTTTTTAAAGCTCCTTTTGTAAGTAAGTGCTGCGATATAGCTGTACTAAACGTTGTACTTTAAACCATATTTATTCTTCACTCCCCTTTTCAATTTGCTTCACCATCAGCACATCCTGCCCGGTGGCATCTCCCTGCTCCTGCAGTTTGCCAAAGGCGGCGGCAGTAGCATAGTC
>JBASZP010000224.1:0-11354 GCA_049660965.1 Daejeonella sp.
TTACATCCGTCCCCTCATGCTGCGCAACCGCGTCTAATGCACCCAGGTAACAGGCGCCCCAGGCCGCCGCGAATAATTGTTCCGGGTTTGTCGCCCCGCCCTGTCCGCCCATTTCACGCGGTTTGCGCAGTTCAAATTCTAACATACCATCAGATGATTTAATATGGCCATTACGGCCGCCTTTTGCAGTAACTGTTGCAGTATATAACTTTTCCATATTATTTTTTAGGTAAGGTAGTAAATAATTAGAATTATTCGGGCGCCCTTATTCATATTGCTAATATAATTAGTATTTTTACCCCATGTCCGAACGAATACGAGAAAAACTGCAAATACTGGCCGATGCCGCTAAATACGATGTTTCCTGCTCTTCCAGCGGCAGCAAGCGCAAAAACCATACTAAAGGCCTGGGCGATACCGGAAGCGGGATATGCCATACTTATACAGAAGACGGGCGCTGTGTTTCCCTGCTGAAGATATTGCTTACCAACGTCTGCATTTATGATTGCGCTTATTGCGTAACGCGTAAAAGCAATGATATTAAGCGGGCCGCCTTTACCGTACAGGAAGTGGTAGACCTGACCATTAACTTTTACCGCCGTAATTATATTGAAGGCTTGTTTCTAAGTTCGGGCATTTTTAAAAACGCGGACTATACCATGGAACGCCTGGTGCAGGTAGCTAAAAAACTACGCACAGAGCATCAGTTTAACGGGTATATCCATCTCAAATCCATTCCCGGCGCCAGCGATGAACTGATGCATGAAGCCGGCCTGTATGCCGACCGTTTAAGCATTAATATGGAGATGCCTACCGAAAAGGGCCTGAAACTTTTAGCTCCTGATAAGAACCGGAAGGATATGATACAGCCCATGAGCTATATTAACAATGAAATTATTTTGCACAAGGAGGAAAAGAAAATTTTAAAGAAAACGCCCTTATTTGCCCCCGCCGGACAAAGCACCCAGATGATTATTGGTGCTACCAAAGAAACGGATAAAGACATTATGTACACGGCCAATAATTTGTACCAGGGCTTTAATTTAAAACGCGTTTATTATTCGGGCTATGTGCCTATTAGTAACGATAACCGTTTGCCGGGATTAGGGACCGCCGTGCCTATGGTACGTGAAAACCGCTTATACCAAACCGACTGGCTGATGCGCTTTTATGGCTTTAAGGTGCAGGAATTACTGAATGATACCAACCCGCACCTGGACCTGGATATAGACCCTAAATTAAGCTGGGCGCTGCGTAACCTGCATCAGTTCCCCATTAATATTAACAAGGCCGACCTGCAACTGATACTACGTGTGCCGGGGATCGGGGTACGCTCTGCCCAAAAGATAGTGGCCGCCAGGAAATTCCAGCAGTTAAACTGGGAACATTTAAAGAAAATAGGCGTGGCCATTAACCGGGCTAAGTATTTTATTAATTGCAACAGCCGCCGACATGAGCGCCGTGATTTGACGGAAATGAAGATCAAACAATTTATCCTGGCCGGCTCGGGAAGCAAGTATTTAAAGAATAACCCGCAGCAATTAATTCTATTTTAAATGGGATATGCTGCCGTAATTTATGACGGGACCTGGCTAGGTTTTCTGACCGCGGTATTTGAAGTATATGAACGCAAACTGGACCTGGTCCATATTTACAAACAGGAGCATTTTCAGCCCGGGGTTTTTGGAGACCAGTTACCTATACATACCGATGAGCAAAAGGCAAAACGGGTGTGGAAAGGTTTAGAGTCTAAACTTTCAGCCGCGGCTTTAAAAAGTCTTTTCTCCTGTTATTTATCCGAACTGGATGGGATAGAGGATACTCTTTTAGCTTATGTGCGTCTGGCTTTTTCCAGCGATCAGTCTATAGAACAGGCCTACGCGGATCCGGCGGTATTGCGGGTTGTGCAGGTTAACAGGATGGTTCATCGCGAAAAGCACCGCATGGAAGCCTTTATCCGTTTCCAGCTGACGCGGGATAATATTTTTTATGCCGCTATTGAACCCGATTTTAACGTGATCCCATTGATCAGCGCCCATTTTAAACGCCGCTACGCCGATCAGAAATGGATCATTTATGACCTGAAACGAAAATACGGCATTTACTATGATCTGGAAAGGGTAGAGGAGGTCACGTTTACATTTACACCGGATACAAACGTATGCGATACCAATACGATCTATTTTAAAGAAGATGAAGCCCTGTACCAGGTTTTATGGAAAGATTACTTTAAGCATGTGAATATTGTATCCAGGAAAAACACCAGGCTTCATGTACAGCATGTGCCCAAACGGTATTGGAAATATTTAACAGAGAAGTATTAATCTTCTCCGGTATTTTAATACAAAAAACCCGGGTAATGAATGATCATTACCCGGGTTCTGACTACTTATTTTTCATACTATTCTTATTCAAGAACAATCTTTTGGGTACTCATTACTTGACCTTTTGAACTGATCCTGACCAGGAATATCCCGCGGGGCTGGTTTGAAAGATCCAGTCTATATTCAAACACATTGCTTCTCATGCTCATTTTTTGAACGCTGGTTCCGGTTAAATTAAATACTTCAATTTCTCCGCTATCTAAGCGACTGGTATTAACTGTAACCAGGCCTTTACTTGGGTTTGGATAGATCTTAATATCACCGGATACTGAACCTTCTAAACCTTTAGCTGGATTACCTGTTTTGATGCTGGTCGTTTTAGCGGTTTCGGCAACTGTGTTGTTTAATGCCATAACTAATTCTTTAAGCTCCTCTAATTGTTGCTGTAGTTGTCCGATCGTTTTTTGTTGCTGCTCATTTGTTTTTTCCTGCTCCTCAATTTTTTGTTCCTGTTCCTGCACCGCTTTTACCAAAGGCACTACAAACTGGGCATAGGATAAACTGTAATAATCTGTATCCTTCTCTTTTTCCTGTTGGTGTACCCCGTTAAAATCATAACCTGATTTTTTTGCAGCCTCTGCTACTTCCTGTGCTATAAAACCACTTTGGCGAATAGCCGTAGACGCAGAAAAATCGATAACTTCACTTGCTTTTTTAAGACTATCAGGCAAGTGTTTCGTCAGGGTTTCGTTAAACAGTTTAGTATTAAAGTTATAAACTACCGGGCGTAAATGTTTAATAAAGTCCAGTCCTTTGACATCATCTTCGCTGACGTTGCTTTTAAACCGTCCGTCCGAAACAGTATACATCACCGGTCCTTCAATAGCAGTTACAGTAGCATTGCCCAGCCTGATCTTATTACTGGCATTAACTATATAGCATTAGCTCCAATGGCTGTGGCATTGGTTAAAGCTTCTGACGCTACAGTGGCACTATATCCTAACGCAGTATTATTTGAACCTGTAGTGTTAGACTGAAGAGCATTCGCACCAATAGCTGTATTATTATTTCCAGAAGTATTAGTAGAAAGTGCAGCATAACCACTGACCGTATTGTTAGCACCTGTAGTATTTGAGTAAAGTGCAATATATCCATTTGCTGTATTATAATTTCCTGATATGTTGCTATAAAGTGTAGCGTAGCCATTTGCAGAATTGCCTGACCCTGTAGTATTTCGTCCCATTACAAGATAACCATTACCAGTATTACGAAATCCGGTAGTATTGGATTCAATTGCCCGGGCACCATTAGCTGTATTATGGAATCCTTCAGTGTTCCCAAAAAGTGCTTCATTTCCGTTAGCGGTATTTCCAAGTCCTGTAGTATTAGAATAAAGCGCCTCAAAGCCATTAGCCATATTAGAATTCCCTGTAGTATTGTTATAGAGTGCATTCATGCCATTAGCAGTATTAGAATTCCCTGTGGTGTTGTTATAGAGTGCATTTGTGCCATTAGCTACATTATAATATCCTTCAGTATTTGAGTAAAGAGCATTATAACCATTTGCAGTATTTCTGTCTCCAGTAATGTTTGAATAAAGAGCATTTGCGCCGTTAGCAGTATTTCTACTTCCTGTACTGTTTGAATAAAGTGCCTCATGCCCGGTAGCGGTATTATATTTTCCTTCAATATTACGATAAAGTGTCCGGTAACCAGTAGCTGTATTAGCTATTCCAGTTTCATTTTTAAGTGCTTCAAAGCCAAAAGCACAACTCTCATAACCATTAATAGGAGCTGAATTAAGATTATAAGATACATTATTGGGTTGGGCGATTACCAACCTGCTAAACATTAATAATAGCGTTATAGTTAGTAATAATTTTTTACCAGTTGCTTTCTTATTGCAAAAGAAAAAATTGCTTGAGTTTTTGTTGTACGTGTATTTCATGATCTTTTATTTTTAGTTAAAGGTTTATATTAATTAAATTGCCACCATTGGCACTACAACATTAGGAATAAGCTTTATATTTTACCTCATAAATGAGTAAATGGTAGGTATTATTGAGTAAACGGTAAAATGGGAATTTTTTGTTTAACTGATTTGAAACACAAATTCTACAAAAGTAGTTCTTCTTTATGGACATTAATTAAAAGTCTGTCAGCAATTGGGTTGACAGGCTTTTTAGGGTTCAGTATGTGCGGACAGAACTTCTTGAATAGCTTTTGCTTTTAACAAACATTCCTCATATTCCTGTTCAGGATTTGCCTCATAGGTAATAGCGCTGCCAACCTGGAAAGAAAGATACTTTGATGCGGAATTGTACAGCAGGGTACGTATCACTACATTAAAATCAAAATCTCCTCCGGGAGAAAAGTAGCCAATTGCCCCTGAATATACTCCTCTTTTACTGCGCTCATACTGCTCAGCTAATTGCATAGCCCTTATTTTAGGCGCCCCGGTCATGGAGCCCATGGGGAAGGTGTTTTTTATAATTTGAGTATTGCTTAATTTTTCACTTGCTTCACAAACTATGGTAGATATCATATGGTGGACTTGCTTAAAGCTGTAAATTCCAAACAGCTCTTCTACAGTGACTGTGCCGGGTTTAGCGCTTTTTGTCAGATCATTGCGCACCAGGTCAACGATCATCACATTTTCTGAGCGTTCTTTTTCATTGTTCTTTAATTGTTCTTTTAAATTTTCATCTTCAACAGGGTTTTCACTACGTGCCGAAGTACCTTTTATAGGTTGTGAAATTAGTTTGTTTCCGCGTTTGGCTAAAAATCGCTCGGGTGTTGCGGAAATGATGTAATGCTGATCGTTTTTAAAGAAGCTGGCAAAGGGTGTAGGGGAAATGCTGTTCAGTTCTAAAAAGGCTTCCACCGGGTTTAAAGAAGTATTTTCGGAAAAGAATTCCTGGCAAAAATTCAGTTCATAAATATCGCCCCGGAGAATATGTTCTTTAATTTGCTTCATGGTATGCATGTAATCAGCCCGGCTGAAACGGCTTTTAATTTCACCATTAAAAATGCAGCCTTGTTTATGTGGTAAAACCACATTATTTATAGAATCCCATATATCTTGTGCACTATCCGAGTAAATTTTCACCTCATTCCCTTTGATCAGGATAAGATGTTCGGGAATAAAGAAGTACAGATCAGGAAAATGGAGATAATCCGGATTTTTAGAATCTAATCTTTCTAACTGGTTCTTTAGATCGTAAGAAAAATATCCGCAAACATATTTTAGGTCATCATCTAAAAAATGCTGTAGTTCTTCAAAGGCATTTCCTGTTTTAGCGCAAAGTTCTTTTTTAACACCAATAGCAATCATCACATCAAATGCAGAATACGGATCCGCATAGTTGTTTGAATCGAAGTAACAGCAGGTATCAAAAAAATTAGCTTGGTATAATGCTTTGGTCTTAAAAGTCAGTACATCATTTGTATGAAAAATTGCTGCCGATTGCATAATTATAGGAATATAATTACTGGCAAAAACACCATACGCTTTTGCAATATAAGACGTTTATCCTGCTCATATTGGTTAGTAAAGAGTTAATGTTTGAACCCTGTCCGGCCCAACGGATAAATATTTTACGGGTACACCCAGGTGTTTTTCTAAATAGCTAATGTATGCACTTAGTTTCTCCGGTATTTCTTCAATTGTCCTGATCTTTGTGAGGTCTTCTTTCCATCCTTCAATAGCTTCATAAACCGGTTGGGGTTTTACTGCATGAATATCATAAGGCATATAATCAATGGTCTGGCCGTTATATTTATAATGAGTGCAGGCATAAATAGTTTCAAAACCACTTAGTACATCTGCTTTTGTCATCACCAGCTCGGTAACGCCATTGAGCATAATGGCATATTTTAAGGCAGGCAGATCAATCCATCCGCAACGACGCGGACGACCTGTTGTTGCGCCAAATTCATGACCAATTCTTCTTAATTCTTCGCCTGTTTCATCTTCCAGTTCGGTGGGGAAGGGGCCGCCGCCTACACGGGTGCAGTAAGCTTTAAAAATGCCGATTACATTTCCAATGCTTTTCGGGGCGATGCCTAATCCGGTACAGGCGCCTGCGGAAGTGGTGTTTGATGAGGTAACAAAAGGGTAGGAGCCAAAATCTATATCGAGCATGGTTCCTTGGGCTCCTTCTGCCAGTACAGTTTTACCCTGGCGTAAGTAATCATTTACAAAATGCTCGCTGTCTACCTGCGGAATAGTTCTAAGCAGTTCTATGGCTTCAAAAAATGCTGCTTCTCTTTCAGAAAAATCAGGAATAGAACCGTAATGAGATAGTATGGATTTATGTTTTGACACTAAATGATCATAACGTTCGCGGAAATCAACTAACATCGTATCGCCCACACGTAAACCATTCCTGCCGGTTTTATCCATATAGGTTGGCCCGATACCTTTAAGTGTGGAACCAATCTTATCAACCCCCATTTTAGTTTCTGATGCGGCATCTAATAACTGGTGTGTTGGCAGTATGAGGTGTGCCTTACGTGCAATAAACAGTTTCTTTTGTGCAATGGGGTCAAACCCGTTCTTCTTTAAATTATTAAGTTCCCGTTTTAAGGTAATGGGATCAATCACAACTCCGTTACCAATTAAATTCATGGCTTTAGCATTAAAAATACCTGAGGGAATGGTGTTTAAAACATATTTCTGTCCGTCAAATTCAAGTGTGTGGCCTGCGTTTGGCCCGCCCTGAAAACGTGCGATCAAATCATATTCAGGACTAAGGACATCCACGATCTTTCCTTTTCCTTCATCGCCCCATTGCAGGCCTAATAATATGTCAACTGTCATTATTTGGTATTTAAATAAATATTAAGAGCTTTATGATATTTTTTATGATGATTTCCAGATTCAAACTCTCAAAACTATATTAGCCAAGATGCATATTTACATCCCTAAAGCCTGTTTAATGGGTTTTTCAATTAGATGTAAATTAGTTTTTATTAACATAAGATTCACATCCACCTTGCTTTAAACGGATGCAATTTCCGTATAAATTTAAAGAGTGGTGTCTAATTTCAAATTTGAGCAGGTCGCCCATCATACTTTGGATCTGTTGAATACGCGGATCGCAAAATTCTACAACTTTGCCACAGTCAATGCAAATAATATGATCATGTTGTTTATAACCGTATGATTTTTCGAACTGTGCCATGTTTTTGCCAAACTGGTGTTTGGTAACTAAATCACATGATACTAAAAGCTCTAAGGTATTATAAACAGTTGCCCGGCTTACGCGGTATTTCTTATTTTTCATGTGGATATATAATGATTCCACATCGAAATGATCTGTTCTTGAATAAATTTCTTCCAGAATGGCAAAGCGTTCAGGTGTTTTGCGCAGGCTTTTATTTTCGAGGTAAGCCTCAAAAATCTTTTTAACCATTGTAATTGAATCTTGGTAAGGCATGTTGTGATTTACAGAAAGTCAAATTTATACCAAAACTAATACATTTTAGCATCTTATTTATGACGCTTTATCAACATCTTCAGCTTGTGAGTCAAAACGGGAAACTTCGGTAATGCCTCTTACCAATTTTAATTTTGAAATGAGGTTTTCAAGATGTTCGGTATCATTTACAAATATCATAATAGTTCCGGCAAAAATTCCTTCATCACTATCTACAGTAATGGAACGCATATTTACTTTAAAATCATTTGATATAATGGTGGTAATATTATTTATTAATCCCACATTATCAATACCGGTAATTCGTAATCCGGTTAAAAAGGCTAGTTCTTTTTGTGAGTTCCATTTAGCTTTCACAATACGATAGCCATAATTTGCCATTAATTTTGCGGCATTAGGACAGTTGGCCCTGTGGATTTTAATGCCATCGCCAACAGTTACAAAACCAAATACATCATCGCCGGGAATTGGATTGCAACAGGTGGATAATTTATAATCTATTTTTTGGAGATCTTCGCCAATGAGCAAGGTATCGCTATCTGCTCCCTTAACTTTTTTAAGCAGGTTGTCATTTGGAATAAACTCTGTCCTTTCAGGGCGGTTTTCCACTATTTTTTCTGAAGCCGCAAATTCTTTCAGGTCTTTTACATCAATAACACCTTTTGCAACATGATAGAAAAGATCAAGTGTAGCATGCAGTTTAAAATAATGCGCTATTTTATACAGGTTATCAGAGTTATAAGTAATCTTAAGAGATTTTAATTTCCTCTCTAAGATTTCTTTACCGTCTTCAGCAATTTTTCGTTTTTCTTCTTTTAAGGCAGATTTAATTTTTGATTTGGCTTTTGCTGTAACCACAATATTAAGCCAGTCTTCTTTTGGAGATTGCTTGCTGGAAGTGATGATCTCAACCTGATCGCCGTTTTGAAGTTTATAGGATAAAGGGACTAATTTGTGATTTACCTTTGCGCCAATACAACTTGCGCCGATATCCGTATGAATTTCAAATGCAAAATCCAGGGCGGTTGCATCAATTGGTAATTGTATTAATGCGCCCTTTGGAGTGAAAATGAAAATTTCATCAGAGAATAAGTTCATCTTAAAATCGTCCAGAAAATCTAAGGCGTTAGCTTCCGGATTGCTGAGCATTTCCCTGACTTTTTGTATCCATTGGTCTAAACCACTATCAGCAGATGCTTCTTTATATTTCCAGTGAGCCGCAAATCCTTTTTCGGCAATTTCATTCATCCGCTCAGTACGAATTTGTACTTCAACCCATTGTCCCCGTGGCCCCATTACGGTAGTGTGGAGTGATTCATATCCGTTTGCCCTGGGCGATGATATCCAGTCACGCAAGCGATCTGGATTGGGATGATAAAGGTCAGTTACAATAGAATAAGCTTTCCAGCAATCTGATTTTTCATGTTCCGGCTTGCTGCTTAAAATGATTCGGATAGCAAAAAGGTCGTAAACCTCATCAAACGGAATATTCTTTGTCCGCATTTTATTCCATATAGAATGTATGGATTTTGGCCGGCCATACAGATCAGCAATTAAACCTTGTTCCTGTAATATTTCATCTATCGGACCTATAAAATCTTTGATAAAGTTTTCCCGTTCCGTTTTTTTCTCATTCAGCTGCCTGGCAATAAATTTATATGTTGCAGGCTCTGTATATTTCATAGACAGGTCCTCCAGTTCAGATTTCATGGCATATAAACCTAAACGATGCGCCAGTGGGGCATAGAGATAAACCGTTTCCGAAGAAATTTTTAACTGCTTGTCACGAGGCATAAAATCCATCGTCCGCATATTATGCAACCTGTCTGCGAGCTTTATTAAAATTACCCGTACATCATCTGCCAGGGTAAGCAGCATTTTTCTGAAATTTTCCGCCTGCAGAGAACTGTCATAATCAAATACACCTGATATTTTTGTTAAGCCGTCAATAATCTTGGTAACCTTTTTACCAAATTCATGCTCAATATCCTCCAGTGTAATGTCTGTATCTTCAACAACATCATGCAATAAAGCGCAAACAATGGAGGTTGTTCCTAAACCAATTTCCTCGGCTGCAATCTGGGCAACAGCAATAGGATGATAAATATATGGTTCGCCCGATTTACGGCGCATATTTTCATGACTTTCCAAAGCCATATCAAATGCCCGGCGTATCATTTGCTTATCGCCTTTCTGCATAGTGGGCTTACAGGCTTTTAACAATGCACGATAACGTTTAAGTATTTCCTTCTTTTCCGCTTCTATATCTATCACAAGTTCTGTCATATTCAAATATAGTAGTAAAGTTTAATTAATTTAATACAGAGTCTGCTTTCCTTTGGGTTACTTCCCTGCATTTTCAGTATTTATTATTATAAAAATTTAGGTGTAACTTTGAATAAGATAAACTTATGAAATTTTTAAGGCTTCTAATAATTTTTTCTTTGCTTTTGATATCAAACAAAATATCAGCCCAGATGAAATATGCCCCTCTGGCAACAGGTGCAAATGATACGCTGCGAGTTGCAGTAACGATGATAGATGATGAATTAATGCCCTGGTTACCTGTACCGGAGGTTATAATCACTTCTACCCGTATATTCAGAACTCCTGAAGAAAAAGCTAAATTTAATCGTTTAAGGTATAATGTTTTAAAAGTAATGCCTTATGCTAAGTTTGCACGAAACAGGTACGCTCAATTACAGCGTGATCTTGCTTTGGTTGGCAATAAGAAGGATAAAAAGAAATTAGTAAAAGCTTTTGAAACTGAAATAAAGACTATGTTTACCAAAGAAATTAAAGATCTGACCATAAACCAGGGAGGAATTTTACTTAAACTGATTGACAGGGAAACAGGTAATACCAGTTATGCTCTTTTAAAAGAAATGAAAGGCAGCCTTACCGCGTTCTTGTACCAGTCTGTAGCACGGGTTTTTGGTAATAATCTTAAAAGTAAATACGACCCACAGGAAGACCGCGACATAGAAGCGATCTTGCAATCCTCTCCTGATTACATGTATAATTAAAATATGAACGAAAAGTCTGTTTACCAGTTTACCGTTAATAAATTAAATGGCGAAGAGGTAAGTTTAAAGGAGTTTGAAAACAAGGTTTTATTAATTGTCAATACAGCATCCGAATGCGGTTTTACCCCACAGCTTACAGAACTGGAAGCACTCAGAAAAGAATTTGCCGGAGAAGATTTTGAGATATTAGCTTTCCCGTCCAATGATTTTGGCGGACAGGAGCCTTTGGAAGGTGTGGCTATTCAAAAATTTTGTACCATTAGCTTTGGCGCACATTACCAAGTTTTTAATAAAATACATGTTCGCGGATCATCCGTCCATCCGCTTTACCAGTTTTTGGCGGATAAGAAAAAGAACGGACATGTGGGTACATCGCCCCGCTGGAATTTTCATAAATATTTAATTAACAGGAAAGGAGAGGTGATCGACTTCTTTTATCCTTTTACAAAACCTACATCTTTAAAAGTAAAAAAGAGCATTGCGAAACAATTGCATGCTAAAACCCAATGAAATTAGATATCCTCGTATTTGCCGTACATCCTGATGATGCCGAACTGGGCTGC
>JBASZP010000225.1:0-2702 GCA_049660965.1 Daejeonella sp.
CTTAAAAAAGATCCAAGAGGACTGCTGAAAAATAGATGGATTATGGCCGCCAAGAATGATTATAAAAAAACTAATGATAAATGGAAAATTATTACTCTTAACTTTTTCATTATTAGTTGTTTCTTGTTTATTTTCCTGGCATCATATTTCTTCTATTTAGATTATTCTAACGGTATTAAAACGCTTGTTTTCAAAGTAGACTCTAAAGAAATAAAAACCAGACATGGTAAAAGAAACCGAGTTTATTATGAATATGAAATAGAAACAGAACAATACCCCGGCATGACTTTCCATGTTACTAAAAAAACATTTGAACTAATAAAGATTAAACAATGCTATGAAATTAAATATTATGGTAAATTGAATTCTCTATTCCCTGTAAAACATATTAAACAAATAAAAGAATTACCAAATTGCAATAAATAAAATCCTTTTATTTGCTGAAAAATATCAATCCACAAATGACCGAATTAAAAAAACTGATAGAAGACGCCTGGGCAGACCGTAACCTGCTTAACTATAATGAATATACAGATGCCATTGAAACCGTTATCCATCACTTAGATAATGGCAAACTACGCGTTGCAGACCCTATAGGAAGCCGCTGGCATGTAAATGAATGGATCAAAAAAGCCGTTATCCTGTATTTCCCCATCCGTGAAATGAAAGAAATTGAAGTTGGCCCCTTTGTATTTCATGATAAAATGAAATTAAAAACCAATTACAAAGAACTCGGTGTAAGGGTTGTACCCCATGGAATAGCCCGCTACGGCGCTTATCTCGCAAAAGGAGTCATCATGATGCCATCGTACGTAAACATTGGCGCCTATGTAGATGAAGGCACCATGGTAGATACCTGGGCAACAGTCGGGTCATGCGCACAAATAGGAAAACACGTTCATTTAAGCGGTGGTGTAGGCATTGGCGGAGTTTTAGAACCCGTACAGGGAGCGCCCGTTATTATTGAAGACAATTGTTTTATTGGTTCCAGGGCTATCGTAGTTGAAGGTGTCCGGGTAGAACAGGAAGCAGTTTTAGGCGCAAACGTAGTCCTTACAGCCTCTACCAAAATTATTGATGTAAGCGGAGCAGAACCCATAGAATATAAAAGTATTGTTCCTGCCCGCTCCGTAGTTATTCCAGGTTCATACACTAAAAAATTTCCGGCCGGCGAATACCAGGTGCCTTGTGCTTTAATTATAGGAAAACGTAAAGAATCAACAGATAAAAAAACCTCGCTTAATGATGCCCTCAGGGAAAATAACGTAGCAGTATAGAAAATACTCAATACCCTGTACTCAATACGCAATACTAAATTAACATGAAAATAGGCTTTGATGGTAAACGTGCGGCACATAATTTTACCGGCCTGGGTAATTACAGCAGGTATATTATTAAACTCCTCTCAAAGTTCTATCCTGAAAACAAGTATTCAGTTTATTCACCAAAACCAATATCTGAACTTGTTTCACAGGATTTTGCTACTATTTCCTCTATACAATTCCATTATCCCCGGCAACCCCTGGTTAAAAGCTGGTGGCGCAGTTTTGGGATTATAAAAGACCTTAAAAAAGACGGAATACAACTATATCATGGTTTAAGTAATGAATTACCATTCGGTATAAAAAAATCAGGAATACGATCTGTGGTTACCATTCATGATCTGATATTTTTACGCTATCCACAGTACTTCCCCTGGGTTGACCGTAAAATTTATAATCTAAAATTTCAATATGCAACTAAACATGCAGATAAGATCATTGCTATTAGTGAGCAGACAAAAAGAGATATCATTAACTTTTATGGTATTGCCGAAAAGAAAATAGAAGTAATTTATCAGAATTGCGACCCTGTTTTTCATCAAACAGTAAGCGTGAAAGAAAAACAGGAAATACGTTTGGACTATAAATTACCTGAAAAATATCTGTTAAATGTAGGGACTATTGAATCCCGAAAAAATCTCATGCTTATTGTAAAAGCCTTAAAACATATTCCTGAAGAAATTAACTTAGTTGTCATCGGGAGAGAAACCCCATACACTAAAACCGTGAAAGAATATATCATTAAAAATCAGTTAGCCCAACGTGTACATTTCCTTAAAAACATTCCTTTTGAAAGCCTGCCCGCAATTTACCAACAGGCAGAACTATTCATTTACCCTTCGCAATTTGAAGGTTTTGGCATACCCATTATAGAAGCCTTACATTCCGGCATTCCCGTAATTGCAGCAAAAGGTTCCTGCCTGGAAGAAGCTGGGGGAAAAGAAAGCATTTATGTAGATTCGAGCGATGAAATTGAACTAGCCAATAACATTAAAATAGTTCTCGAAAACCCCGAAAAAAGGCAGAAAATGATTAATGCGGGATATGAACACCTTAAACAATTTTCGGACGAGAAAACCGCGGAGAAACTAACACAACTCTATCAAAACATATTAAAAAATGCTTAAAGACGAAGTTAGAAACGCTTTACAAGTACTTAAAAACGGTGGGATTATTCTCTATCCTACCGATACTATTTGGGGAATAGGCTGTGACGCGACCAATGAAGAAGCTGTGAAAAAAGTTTTTAAACTAAAAGGCCGTCCTGAAAATAAAAGTTTAATAGTTTTGTTGGATACAGAAAATAAGCTCTCCGGTTATGTTAATGATATTCCCGATGTGGCTTATGATTTAATAGAATATGCGGAAAACCCATTAACT
>JBASZP010000226.1:0-3486 GCA_049660965.1 Daejeonella sp.
TAAGCGTGCAGAAGTGTAGGCACTGCCACTAAAATTTTCTTTAATCGCAGTTATTTTAAGCGTACCTCCTGATACACTGGCATTATTAAGGCTGTTTGTATAATACTGCAGTTCAGCATTGCCCCACCCGCCGGCACCAATATCATAACCCCACTTAGCCGGGTTAGGAGCCCCAGCCGTTTCAAACTCTTCATTCCAAACCAAACTCAATGCTACAGTTACCGTTATCTGTATTGACTTTGAAACGGTTTGCCCACCTGAACCTCTTGCCAAAACCTTTACTGTATAGGTGCCGGAACTTGGATAGCGGTAAGTAACAATTCCGTTGCTTACAGTTTGAAAAATGCCATTTCCAAAATCATATTCGTAGGAAACCGCATTTGTAGCCGTGGCTGTAAAATTTACGTTCCCACTATTATCAGTACTTACTATTGCGTCTAATGTAAGGTTAGCGGGTGCGTTACTTGCTGCTGTCTTATCTTTCTTACATGAATAAGAAATAAGTATAACTAACAGGCAGAATACAAATGAGTATTGTTTCATTTTGTGCAATTTGTACGTATAACATCTGAAGTGATGCCAGCGAATCCTTCAGGTAATATTCACTATGGCTTTGGTTTTAATTTTTGATACCAGGCATTGCCATCTGTACCAATATTTCTCAGGTGAATGCTATTGTTTGTTACAGACAATATTTCGTACGTGGTGCCTCCGGTTCCAAAGTTAATAATTCCATTACCCGGAACAGTAAACTGAACACGGGTAGAGTTAGCGGTTGTTGAAGCCGATGTAGCTTCCATAAATGCCAGCTGTTTTGTATTACCGGCATTGATGCCGTAGCATCCGTCTCCACCCGCCATACCGTAAAATGCTGTGGCTGCACCAATGGAAAAGGATTGGCCTTTATTGTTAATGCTCATGGAAATTCTATTCAGCGGATCTTTCGTAAATGTAATTTCATCATCATAAGCACAGGCTTCTCGGGTATTAGGACCTGCGGAATAATAATTCGGAAAAAATAAGTCGTTTTGACCTACGCCGAAATGCCCCTGGGCTGCATTGTCTGTTACCCAAATCTTTGATGCGCCATTGGTGAAAGCTTGTAAGATATCTGCCGGAATTTCAAAAGCCACAAAAACAGTAATTTTTTTACTGATTGTTGAAATAGCCCCACCAGTACCGATTGCATTTACAGAGATCGTATAACTGGATGTTCCGGGGTTACTGTATTTATGAGTAACTGTTCCTGAAGGAACTACCTGTGTAATTCCATCACCAAAATCAATATTGTAACTCAGTGCATTTACAGAAGTAGTGGTGATAGTAACATTACCAGTTCCGTTTCCATTCGGATTATTCGCATCAACTCCCTGTACAACAGCGGTCAGATTAAGATTGGTTGGTGTTTTTATTTCCCCAAACTTATATTCTTCTTTTTTGCAACTGATAAGCGCAAAGAGAACTGTAATCAGGATCGTTGCTATTAAATTTATATTCTTAATCATTTTATTTATGTTTTAATTAATTAAGTCTTATATCATCGAAATAATAAGTGAAATTTGGTGAGCCATCTCCCATAATTCCGAGATCAAAAATCAAAACAATTTTTTGATAAGCATTTGCAACATTAATGCCGTTGAAATCAAAGCTCAACTCTTCCCATGTATTAGCAGTTGTTGTTGTTACTTCTTTTTCAAAGTTGATACCTCCATTGGAAGCATTCTCTACTTTTAAGAGAACTTTAGCGCCTACTCTTGGAGAAAACACTTTTACCTTAAAGATTTTTGAACCGGAAAAATTAATGGGGTTTACTAACTCAATAAAGCTGCCGCCATAAACCTCTCCCGTATTTTTTACCATTTTTGCAACCTTACTACTTGTATTGATACCAGCAACGCTTGGATTATTTACAACAGTAACATTGCCGCCTCCAAAATCAATAAACGGATAAGGGTATGTTGTTGATTGAAAATCTAATGGCAGGGCCAAATAATTGGGGGTAACGTTTGCTGGTAAAAATGTTACATCGTCCCAATAGAAGATTTTGCCATCTCCTGTATTACCAAAATCAAAAAAGATGGATGCCATATCATATGTGTAACTAAGATTCAGTGGTGCAGTGCCGGCAGATTGAGTGGCAAAATCAAAAACTAAAGTTTCCCAACTATTAGCAGATTGTGTCATCGCCTCTGTTTCAACCGATCTTGAATTATTGTTACGATCTTCTACTTTTAGTCTAATTCTTAGTCCAGCTGCAGGAGAGTAAACGCGAACACTCATTTGAGTTTTGGTAGCTGTAAAAGCAACAGGGGATGTAAATCCAGCTCCAATAGTGGTTCCCGCCCATACTTCTGCACCAGTTGGTTTGGTTGTTTTTTTAACTTTATTAGACGGAACTAATGGGTCTGTAGCATTTACTGTTTGATTATTTCCAAAATCAGTTACTTCATAATTTATGCCGGATTGGTCAAAAGTAACAGGCAGGCTTAGTAGACTTACAGGCATTTGATTCACTAATCTGATATCATCAAAAAGCCAGGTAAAATTTGCCGAGCCATCGCCTGCCGTGCCAAGATCAAAAATCAGTACAATTTTTTGATAGGAGTTAGCGGTATTAATTGATCTGAAATCAAAGGCAAGATCTTCCCAGGTATTAGCAACACTGGTAATCACTTCTTTTTCAAAGAAAATGCCTCCATTTGTTAAGTTTTCTGTTTTCAATAATACTTTGGCACCCACTCTCGGAGAATATACTTTCATTCTGAAAACTTTATTACTTGAAAAGTCTATAGGATTACCCAATGTTATAAAGCTTCCTCCCCATACTTCAGGTGCATTTTTTACCATTTTGCCTACTTTAGCTGAGGTATTGATACCACCTGGTTGTGGGTTATTTACTTTTGTAGCCACACCTCCACCAAAATCTGTAAATGCATAATTCACGGTCAGTGATTCAAATGTTATCGGTAAAACTACAGGATCAGTTATTGTTACATTTGTTGTATATGTGGTGGTAGCCGCGCCGCCACTGTATGCAATTACTTTTACAGTGTATGTTCCTACGGCTGCGTATATATGACTGGGGGTTTGGCCTTCTAAAAATACCAATCCAGGTTCGTTTGCAACATCACCAAAAAACACCCTGAAATTAGTTTCATACAATGCAGAGGCAGAAACATTAACTTTAAAATTATTGGTCTGATCTATAGCAACATTTGCCACTAAATTTTCAGGGGCCCGAAACGAAACAGTAAGTGACTTTGATATTTCTGTTACTTTTCCTGTAACACTATGTCCTACTATTTTAACTGTATAATTCCCCTCAGGGTAAGTATGTGTAGTGTTCTTACCTGGCAGCACTTGCACAGGATCTCCTCCTCCATGGCCGTAGGTTACATCAAATTTTGCTACTCCATTGCCAGTTGGTGTAATAGTAACTAAGCCTGAATTGTCTTGTGTTATTTCAAATAATACAGATAATTCTTC
>JBASZP010000227.1:0-8916 GCA_049660965.1 Daejeonella sp.
GGTCTGCTCCATCCATTATCTTAGAAAGATCAGAAACGGCTTCAGAAGCAAGTGATTCTGCCAGTTTTCGGGCATTTTCTAAAGTCCTGCTCCATACCTGCACAATCTCCTGACCCACCATTTTAAAAGAACGACCTAACTGGGTAGCTACATTGCCGCTGCCTATTAAAACAATTTTCATATTATGTGGTTTTTAATTCTTTATTTCTGCGGAAAATGGATAATAAAAACCCAACTACCATAATGATGGTACCTCCCCAAAACAGGTTTATATAAGGGAATTCTATCGCTTTCATTACGATCCAGGCTTTTTCTTTTTCGGGCTTTTGATATAGCATTAACTCCAGTTTATTTTTATCAGGGTAAATATTAGTAAACCTGAATTTTAAACCCAGTTCATCTATTGCTTTTCCAAAATCATACTTAGCGCCACCTTTTAATAAGTAAATAGGTTCTGCGCTATATTTAGCCCCATTTGAGTAAACATCCAAATTCATTCCAATAGCTACATCTCCATCTGCAACCGGAATATTTTGAATTTTAGCATTCCTGTTAACGGCTTTAACTACAATAAAACCTTCACGGTAACGTATGGTATCACCTACAGTTATTTCATGTGTGATTGGTTTTTCGTACTCTTCATCTTCAGAATGCCCTTCATGAATGGCATGTTCTTCTTCTTTTATGGGAGGAGTAGCATTTACATGAGTATATATATCATGAAAAAGATAATGGCGTGTGTCCGGAGAGGCAATCAAGCCCATTTTTGGGTTTTGCTGTGCATTAGGAAACAGGTCAAAGCTCTCAGATACTTTCCCGGTTTTTTCATCAATAACTTTATAATTTACTTGGTAATAGGTGTTAACTCCTTTTCTGGTATTACCCATATAAGTAACTGTATATTTCTCCATTTTTACCGGCTCATTGTGATATAACATGAGATTATTGCCCGGTTTGTCTGCTTTATCAAAACCTTCTACAGGGATAACCCCGCTCTCATTAATAGAAATTACATTGTTAGTAGCAGCAGAAATCAAAGCGCCAACCAGCAGTAATGCAAAACCAATATGGGCAATGGATGATCCGGCTAATTTCCATTTACCTTTAAATGCTTCGCCCAAAATTTTAGCGTTTGCCAATATAGAAAATATCGCCGCAAAGGTTAAAGCAATATACATGGTATTAGTATATACTTTGGTGATATAAACAACAATACCGGTAAGTATTAAAGCAATAACTAAGGAAACTGAAATACTAATATAGAACTTCGAAGCATCGGTTTTTTTATATTTAAGAAATTGTGAGAATGCCGATATAAATGCAATAACAACCGCAAAAGGAACCTGCCATTTATTATAATGCTGTACTACATTTGCCGGCGGAGCTAATTTTGTTCCAAATATGGCATTAAAAACAGGGATGGATGTAGTAGCAATAATTTGTACACAGGCTACCGTTAAAATAAGTGCGCCAATAAAAAGCCAGAACTCACGTGAATAGGTTTCTTCATCTTTTTTAGTAATGGGTAATTCTTTCCAGCGACTTACTAAAAACCAAACAACGATGAATAGAAATGATGCGACGAAAATGACTAAATGCCAAAACATCCCCAGATCTGTAAAGGCATGTACGGAAGTTTCGCCTAATATTCCGCTCCGCGTTAGAAAAGAAGCGTACAAAACAAGTACGAAACTGATCATCATTAAAAATGTAGCCGTAAAGTATGAATGACCTGAATTTTTATATGCTATTAGAACATGTACACCTGCAATAAGGGTTAGCCAGGGAATGATTGATGCATTTTCCACCGGATCCCAAGCCCAAAAACCACCAAAATTAAGCGCTTCATAAGCCCAGAATGAACCCATAATAATACCTGTCCCTAAAATCATCACGGCAAATAAAGCCCAGGGCAAGGCGGGTTTTACCCATTCAGAATATCGCTTTTCCCAAAGTCCGGCTATTGCAAAAGCAAAAGGAACAATCATAGATGCAAAACCCAAAAACAGGGTTGGCGGATGAATAACCATCCAATAATTTTGAAGTAATGGATTTAATCCGTTACCATCCTGTATTAAACTTAAATACTCCGGTCTGGAAAAAATAGGGCCTTCAATGGCGTTGCGTAAAAGTACAAAAGGAGAACTGCCAATCCGTGTTCCTAAGATTTCTACCCCAAGCAACATGGATGCTATAAAGATTTGAGAGAACATGATAATAGTCATAACCGAATTCTCCCAGCTTTTACCTTTACGGAAAATAACGAAACCTAAAATGCCCTGCCAAAACATCCATAACCAGAAACTTCCTTCCTGGCCTTCCCAAAAACTGGAAATAATATAATAAACAGGTAATGTTTTTGAAGAGTGGGCCCAAGCGTAATGGTACTCGAAGAGGTGATTGTAAATAATGTAAAATAAACAACTGCCAATACCAACAATAGCCAGCAAATTGAGCATAAAAGCAATACGTGCTATCCGTTGCCAGCCAGCGGAGGTTTGCTGTATTGATATATTAGTACTGTTTTTATTAGTGGTAGCAAAGAAATAACAAATAGTAGCAAGCAGCGCTGAGGTAAATGATAATATAATAAAGAACTGACCTAACTTACCGGGAAGAAGGTGCTCTCCAACAAACTGTATATCCATTTATGAATTAAATTTTTAGTGCTGCAGAGCTTTTAACTTCTGTAACCTCTATTTGGTCTTTTGTGTATTTAGACGGACACTTCATGAGAATTTTTGAAGCATGAAAATCATTACCAACCATTTTGCCGGTTAATACAATTTGTTCTGAGCGTTCAAAATCCTGTGGTTTTGTTCCGTTAAATACCACTTTGCATTCCAAGCCTTTATTATCTTTCATATAAAAAGAAAAATAATTTGCATCATGCTGAGGATCATAAAAAAGTTGTTTTTGTTTATTCAACTGCCCTACCACGTGTAATTCTGAACTTGTATTTTTGGCATCTGTAAATGTTCCATAGGTACTGGAATCAGCATAAGTGCTTATAATTACGCCTATTGCTATGGCAATGATAATAATTCCGGCTATTGAACTCTTTTTCATGATTTTTTGTCTTTGAACTTTTAATCAATGTGGGCACAAAAGTACAAAATAGTATACTTTGCAACAACTTAAGGAGCATTGAATTTCATCAGGATTGTTATAAGCAAAAAAAGCGACCGAATTTAGTCGACCGCTTTATTGATAATTTATAAATGTTGGCTCTAATTATGGCCAGATACCTAGATTCATGTAGGATACAGCAATTTTATCAATTGAACTGACAAAAGCTGCTGTACGCAAACTATCAATTTTAGGATTACTCAGTTTAATTTCACGAATTTCATGGTAAGATCTGATCATGGTATCCTCTAAACCAGAATTTACTAATTCTAATTCTGATGCTCCTTTTATAATCATTTTTCGCTGGGCTGCATCCAGAGTAACACCTGTAGCACTCTCTACCATATTTACTAGGTTAAAATTGGCGTTCTCTTCATAACGTTTATCCATACGGCCAAACGCAACATGCGAAAGGTTTTTTAACCATTCAAAATAGGAAACGGTAACCCCACCTGCATTACAATACATATCAGGAATAACAATTGCACCGCGTTCAATAAATGCTGCCACAGCTCCCGGAGTAGTAGGTCCGTTTGCCGCTTCTGCAATAATTTTAGCTTTAATATTACCAACATTATGTTCAGTGACCTGATTTTCTAAAGCGGCAGGTACCAAAATATCACATTCCTGCTCCAAACCTTCTGCAGAGTTTTTAAACTCTTTAGCAGCGCCGGAGAAACCAAGAATGGATCCTGTTGTTTTGCGATGATTAAATACTTCATCCAAATTTAATCCGTTTGCATTATAAATTGCACCTTCATATTCGCAAATACCAACAATGGTAGCGCCAAATTCAGTTAAAAACTTTACGGTATAATAACCTACATTTCCTAAGCCCTGTACAATTACTTTTTTACCAGATAAACCTGTACTTAAGCCTAATTTGGCCATATCTTCGGCAACATCAACACACTCGCGTATAGCAATTGCCACACCACGACCGGTAGCTTCTCTCCTGCCTGCAATTCCGTGTAAGGCCAATGGTTTCCCGGTAACACAACCCAATGCATCCAGTTGTCCCGGATTCATGGTTTGATAGGTATCAGCAATCCAGCTCATTTCACGCTCTCCAGATCCATAATCAGGAGCAGGCACATCAATGCCGGGACCAATAAAATTTTTCTTGATCAATTCTACAGTGTAACGGCGGGTAATATTTTCCAGTTCTGCCAGACTGTAGTTTTTAGGATTAATTTTAATTCCGCCTTTTGCACCGCCAAAAGGAACATTTACAATAGCGCATTTATAAGTCATGAGAGCGGCAAGTGCCATTACTTCATCCTCATTAACCATTTCGCTGTAACGGATACCTCCTTTTGTTGGAGATTTATGATGAGAGTGTTCTACACGCCATGCGTCAATTACTTCAAAACCATTTCCTCTTCGTATCGGGAAACGAAAACGGTAAACGCTGTTACATGACCTGATTTGATCCAGCAATCCTTCAGGGTGTGAAGTGAACTGGGCTGCATGGTCAAAAAATTCGCAAACATCACCAAAGAAAGTGGTATCTGAATGAACAGACTCTATAGATTTAGACATAAAAAATTGAAATTATAAAATTATATTACTTTATCAGGGTGCAAATTTGGGTTAAAAAAAAGAAATATCACAAATGAAAAATTATAAGTGTGAGCTATACACTTTATAAAATTGATTAAAAACTGTGTTTAAATAGTTTCAGCGATGATTTATACATTTTTACTATTTTCAATTTTTTTTATTCTTTTATCAATACTGAATAAATAAATGATAATACCTATAAAAATTACGCTCATTACAGCTACAACAACATAAATTTTTCCGGAACTGCGTAATTCATCAGCCATATCAACTCCGGTGGAATTTTGTGCAAAACTTACTAAAGAACAAAAAAGTATAATAAGTGATGTAACCAGTATTCTTTTCATTTGTTTAAAGAGCATGTTGTTTGTTTTCAATTTTTCTGATACGGTATCTCATATTTGTAATCCATACACTAATTAATATCCAGCCTAAACAGGCCGTGTAAAATATCGGCCTGAGTTCGGGAGCCATATCTTTAGTGTTAAACCCTGGGTTACCTCCGTTTCCAGGGTGCAGGGAGTCTGTCATTCGGGGTAATATGAATAACAAAACAACCATTATCGGGAAGGCAAAAATATTATATATGGAAGATATTTTCGCTTTTTTCTGCTCCTCTTCAAGAGAAGACCTTAACACCAGATACGCCATATAGATTAATAATGCAATGGCGGCGCTGTTTTGTTTCGGGTCATTGCTCCAAAATTCTCCCCAGGTATATTTTGCCCAGACCGCACCGGTTATCAATCCTAAAATTCCAAATATGATACCTACATTAGCGCTTTCCACCGCTGCCAGATCATGGTTTTCGTTTCCTGTTCTTAAATATTTTATACTGTAAATAACGGATACTAACAACATGATGATCATGGCAAACCACATAGGCACATGAAAATAAATATTTCGGATAGATTCGTTTAAAATTGGCTTAGCCGGAACAGGTAATAATAGCCCGCCAATTATTGAGAAAAGTACAAGAACTGAGGCTATAACCTTCCACCAGTTTTTAGTCATAACAAACTTATTTTTAATCGCGCCAAAGGTAAGGAAATAACAATAAAGAAAGAGTTATTACCATCATATTAATTGCCAATAAAACCCCTATTTCATTATAAGAAACAGACCTGTCTAAACCATCCATAGCATTTTTAGAAAATTTAATCAGTACAATTAAAAGCGGAATAATTACGGGGAAACTTAAAACCGCCATTAATGCAGAACTGTTATTTGCCTTGGCGGCGATACCGGAGATCATGGTAAATACAGAGGCAAAACTGATACTGCCGAGTACCACTGAAAGTATATAAAACAAGGGATCGCCTATTGGGTTGCTAAAAACAAGCGAATAAAATACCAGGGCAATTAGAGACAATAACAACATTAACCCTGAATTATAAAGTATTTTTGATAAAATAACTGCCTGCGGGCTTACCAGGGTATAATAATATAACTGACGGCCAGAGTTTTCCTGAACAAAACTTTTTGTAATGGCATTAACAGAGGCAAAAAGCATAATAATCCAAAATAAAGCATTCCAGGTTATTGGATTAATTTGACGAAAAGATAAATAGCAAACAAAAACTGTTGAAACCACGTAAAGTAAAATGCCGTTAAAAGCATATTTTGAACGCCATTCGAGCACAATTTCTTTATAGATGAGGAATTTGACCTGGTTGAATAAACTCATACGGAGCAAATATAAAGTTTGATTGATGAGTTTAGACTATATCTCATTGATTTTAGAATTTTCTATGTAAATTAAACCCGTTAAATTTATAGCAATGTTTACATCAATACTTCCCACACCGATAGGTGAAATGGTTATTCAAGCCAACAATAATGCAGTATATTTTATAGGATTTCCTGAGATAGTACCTGAACCATCTTCAAATCTACTTACCGAAACTGCTTTACAGCAATTTGAAGAATATTTTGAAGGCAAACGGCATATTTTTACTTTTCAAATGGTACAACCCGGTTCTGAATTTCAGCAACAGGTATGGCAAGAATTAATAACTATACCAAGCGGAAAACCGATCAGTTATACCACATTATCTAAAAAGATGAATAAACCATTGGCCATACGTGCAATTGCCGCGGCAAACGGAAAAAACAATTTAATGATCGCTGTGCCTTGTCATCGTGTGATTGGGAGTAATGGAGATCTTGTGGGATTTTCAGCCGGGCTATGGCGCAAACAGTGGTTATTGGAGCATGAAGCTAAAATGATGGGAATTGGGCAATCGGTTATAGCATTTTAAATGATGCATATTAATCCTTATTTAGAAATTATTTTACGCAGTACCGTTGTCTACCTGTTCATGATCGCAGCTATTCGGCTGTTCGGAAAAAAAGAACTATCACAACTTTCTACAACAGACCTGGTTTTCATTATTTTGATCAGTAATGCGGTACAAAATGCAATGGTAGGTTCAAATTCATCTTTGAACGGGGGTATTCTTGCTGCATTGGTATTATTCGTTTTAAATTATATCTTAAAACTCCTAATGTTTCGTTCTTCGGCTTTTAAAAATTTAATTGAAGATAAGCCTGTTATTTTAATTCATAACGGGAAATTAGATATTGAAAATATGAACGAGGTAAAAATTACCATGGATGAACTGGAACAGGCAATACGTGAACATGGAGTTGAAAATTACAAACGGGTAAAACTCGCTATTTTGGAAGTTGACGGAAATATCAGTGTAATTTCCGGAGAGAATGATAATTTAAAACAAACCCAGCATAAATACCGCCGGAGGCATAAAAGCCTGGTCAGGGCAGGTTAAATTTTACTTCATTATTTTTCCTTTTATATAGTTAAAAGATTGTACAAAAAGTATTATGGGAAATACCCCTATAAACAGTGCTATTGAACCTGATGCAATACCCGCTACCCAACAATGGATAAAAGCAAATTTTCCATTTACACCAAATCCTAGCGGATCGCTTAAAAGATAAAAACTTAATACTCCTAAAGCTCCGGAACATAAAAGACCTAAAACTGCAAGGGTTAAATGATACGCAAGCCCGGAAACCGCTCCACCGCCATAATCAACAGTAGGGATTTCTTTATACAAATAGGAAAAAAGTATGAATAATGCTGGTAAAAGAATAATGAGACATGCTATATCTTCCCAAAAAAACCATTTACTTAAAAAAGTAATTATGCCTTCCATATCAGTTTATTTATATGAAACAAGCCATTTCAATTAATGACAAAACCTCCTGTTATTTAAAATTCTCTATTTACCCTTTAAAGCAGACTGTGGCGCATTGCCTTCAGATAGTTGCATTTTTTCTGCGAAATGAGCGCAATAATCACGCAGGTCTTCCACAATAGCTTCCTCACCGGTGGCACGTAGAAAACTGTCGCCCATCGTTTGCAGCGTTTCATAGAAAAAACGTTTCATTTCATCCACAGGCATATCTTTAGTCCAGAGATCTATGCGCAAAGAATTTTTATACTTATGATCCCATAAGGCCAGCATCATAGATTTTACCGGTAATGCTTCTTTGTTCTGTGCATCTGTAGATTCCCAAAGTATATTCTCCGGTATATTCTGGTCGTCTAATTCAATGGTGAGTTTTATTTCTGCTTTTTTCATTCTTCAGATTTGAGTATTGAGATTTGAGTATTGAGATTTGAGTATTGAGACTTATCCCTTTCAAATCTTATTATATAAAATGATTAGTATTGCCACAAAGATGATAAATAGAAATTCTATAATCCAAATACTCTTTACTGTTTTAATTGTGGTATTTATTGCAGAATGCGCTATAAAGATGAATATGGCCACCAAAACACATCCTCCGGCCATAACCCAATAAAAGAAGCTATCACCCCATGAACGCACATATGAGTTTGAAATAAATGTATAATCAATTGCAGAAACAATAAGAGCAAGAGCAGAAATTAACAATAAATATCCAGCCATAGTAAAAGGCGAAAAATATTTCCTGAATTTCTTTTGCTTTTCTGTTGATTGCTCAGATACTACTGCTTCCATGATTAGATAAGCTTAAATTAATTAATACCAATAAAAGAACCGCTACAACAATAAATATAAGCTCTGTTACCCAAATGCGTTTTAAGTCTTTAGAAAACCACCGGAAAATCAGATCAGCAATAATACTGATAAAGGCTAAGGCCCCCAATATCCTGTTAACAATACATCCCATTCTCCCTGCCGGATATTATTATGAGCAATAATATTAAAATAC
>JBASZP010000228.1:0-1727 GCA_049660965.1 Daejeonella sp.
CGCCATACCTGCCAGTAAAATTGCAGCCCTTTCTTCCGGTGAGTTTGTTGGTATGGTTGCCGACGACCCGTTGGAGAAAATCAAACTCAAAATGTTTCATTCCGAAATCATCAATGACCATGATAAGCTGAATGCAGAAGTGAGTAACTACCGGGATATTCCTGCTGTATCCAATGTAACCCAACAGCAGGTGCTGGATAATTATTACCAGGTGAAGATGGATATAAAGAGGTTGATTGGAGAGGAAGTGGGGAGGTTGAAGGCGGAGAAAGAAATAGCTTAAAAACGTCAGATTCAGTAGTTTAAAGCCATTTAAAAGGACAAATTTTCTTAGATTTGAACTTTACCCAAACCTTTAACTATGGCTTCAAAGAAAATTGACCTGGGAACTATTGTAATAGAAAAAATAATTGTACATGATATTCCCAAACATCAAAAGGGAGACTATTCCGTAGAACCAAATTATAGTTTGAAAGAGAGTAAGCTAACTGATGGGCTGAGACTTTTTTTTAAGGATAAGGTTGTTCAGGCACTGAGCAGCGATAAGTCCTTTAAAATATGCTACGATGACGACAACGAATCTCCCATTTCATGGCTTGCGAACGAATCAGTAAAGTCTGACGGCTCCTTAATTGCCACTCATTCTAAAGCAATTGCTAAACACCTTTTTGAAATTCAAGTTGGCTCTAACGCAGCAGGAATTTTAGTTGTAATACACGGCCAAGTGAGTAGCAAAAATGCCTGCATTATTCTGAAGCTTGAAATGGATAAAGGAGCACAACTTACTCTTGACCCTAAAACCAAGTCATACGATATACAAGAAGTTGAAAATTTGATGTTAACCCAGAAAACCAAAATATATAAAGTTGCAATGTTTGTACAGCGTAGCGATTTTAAGGTTAACTATGACGGTATCATTATGGATTACCAAATTGATACAAAAGCAAAAAAGGAAATAACAACATGGTTTATTGATAAATTTTTAGGTTGTGTTGCTTTTGAAGACCCAAAGGTTGTAACTCAAAAATTTTACAACTTGACACGGTCATTTATTGATACAATTGAGGATGCAATAAGCAGAGCTAAGTATTTACAGGATTTGAATTCTTATGTTCAAAAAAATAGCCCCACGATAAATCCAAAGGAATTTGCTGATGATTATTTAACAACTACTGCACACAGGAATAATTACAAAAACTTCCTGGAAAGTAAAAAATTCAAATTCTCATCTTCACCAAAAGATACAAGCCAGATAGACAGGCAGGTACGGAAGATTGTAGTTCTTTTTGAAAACGACATTTCGATAATTGGCAATAAGGGAACATTTAAAGGAAAAGTAAAACTTACCAAAACAGAAGATGGACAAGATAAGGCTGAAGTAGTTTCAAGAATAAAATCTGTCAGATAGTGGCCATTGATATTAAACAGATAGCGGAACGCTGGAGAAAAGATGAGCCTCAATTTATTGAGTTGGGAAGTGTCGTTACTGCCTTTATTCGCAAGGAGATTACAGCTTTTGAATTGCTTCCCGAAATTTCATATCGCACAAAGGAGCTACTCAGTATAATTAAAAAAATAAAGAAAAAACAGAGAGAGAAAGAATACAGCTACGACAGTTTAAATGATAAATTAGGGATTCGAATTATTTGCTCATTTAAAGAAGATATGGATAAACTGGATGCCTTTCTTAAAAAATATTTTATACTCAAGAAAGCAGAATATAAGAG
>JBASZP010000229.1:0-2604 GCA_049660965.1 Daejeonella sp.
CACTTTCAGTCATCTAAAGCGCATCCTTGAAAGGATAAACCAGAAAAGGCAAATGAATTAGGGCGGATTATAAATCCAATTTTATCGCTAAGTTCGCTATGCCTTTCAGAACATAGCGAACAGCAGAGTGTTTATTATTTATGATTTGTCTGTTTGTAGGGTTTCGATACGCTTGCCACTAACGGTTTGAAAGTTTAAGCTGTGCCCGATTATTGCACTACTTTCCGCCTAAACACTAACATAATTAATTTGCAAAAGGCGCATAGAGCACTTCGCCCGGGCATAGATTAAACTTGCTGTTATAGCCAGTGCTTCTTTTTCAGGCGGTCGTTTGTTTTAGCGTCTATAAGATTATACCTGCAATAAGTTTATAATACCACCCTTTCCACTCAACTGCAAGTGAAAGAGAAATATACAATTTATTGTAGTTCTCTAAAAAGTCTGGGGTCGTTTGATAACGATGTAAAAAAACAGGGTCAGTAATTGGTAAATCATACTCATTATTGTTAAAACTAAATACAAGTCTAATTTGTGGTTTATTAGGTTTGTCGGCATAAGTTTTTTCAATTACTTTGAATTTAGTCACTTTTATAAACATTAAGGAAAAAGTAGTGTTTTCAATCGCTTCTTCCGAAACTGCTTTTCCTCTATTTTCAAAAATTAAGTTCCTATTATCACAAAGTTTATCGAGTTTAATTATTTCATAATTTCCAATAACTCTTAATGAATTTTCTCTAAAATATGCGTTTTCAGATTGATAATCATTTTTTTCAGGATAATTGGTAATCTCAACTTCAACAATATTAAGAATTTTAATGTGTGAGACTAAGTGATTATGAACTTCTCCGTGAGGAGTATTGCATATAGGTCTAATCCATTTTGGATGTCCATTAACAATTTTAGGATTGTTATTGGTATCTAGTTCTATACCAGCTAGACATCGTCCACCTTCTTTAAATGAATTTGCTAAACAAACGAAACGTGTCGGCATATATTTATTTGATTAAGTGTATAATTTCAACATCGTTCTTTACGTGTTGTAAATATTCAGCTAATAATCTTCTATGACATTTTTCAGGTGTATGCTCACTGCATAAAAGACAATTGTCATGAAATTTTTCAATTTGGATTTTTTGAGCAATTTTTCTTATATCTAATAAGTTCAAATATTCTGTCTCGTATTCTGACCAATTCATCTGCTTATCTCTGTATCTAGACAATAATTCTTTAGTTGGTGCCAAATCAATATTATGCTCATATGAAATATTGCCAATTTCCTTTGCGAAAAATTTTAAATCTGTTCCTTTAGCAAACCCTGCTAATTGTGATACATTATTAATTCTAGTGTCGATAATTTTATTAACTCCTGCATTTTTCAAAAGAGTGAAAAATTTTTCTGCGGGTTTGCCTGTAAACCCAATTGTATAAAGTTTAATCATAGTTTTCTTCTTGTAATAGTTTGGAATATGGTGAAAATGCAATTTCTTTATTTCTTAAGCGATATGCCTCCTTTAACTGGTCTTCCAGAGTTACGTTTGGATTAAACATATCTGGTTTCGGAAGTTTTTTATCATATTTCTTTATCAATTGATTTTCGAGGTCTGCATTTGATTTAAGTGTTTTATCTTTCATTATGTGATTAACATTAAAACCATCTTTATCCAAGGCAATTGATACCATTGAAAATCTATGGCAGTCAAATGGCTCACTTTCTGAACACATTAATGATATTGTAAAACCTTTATCTATTCCCTGCCAAATTCTTTCTACCCCATTTTTAAATGTCCAAGATTTTCTAACCTTTTCAAAGTCCACTTTACCTTCATTGTCTAATAAGTCAGGGTCATTATGCCTTGCACCGAATTCTTCCGCAAAATGCAAATACTGTATACCATTTCTTTTTAGAAAGTTTGTCAATGATTCCTTATTAAATTGCGGATTGTATGAACTTGCCGCTACACTTCTTACATCAATTAGACACGTTATACCATAGTCCCTTAGCAATTCAAGAAAGTAGTCAATTTGATGTGTCGAGTGACCGACTGTGTAGATTATTGGTTTATTTTCCATTTGGCAAAGTTACAATTTTTGTTAGTGTTGTCAGTCTTTAGCATTGGCTATAACCCCCAAATATACACAACACTTTTACATTCTAACCTCTCAAAAACATTCGTTTATATACAGCAATACAACAACCCTGATTTTTTGATATGCGTATTTTGAATAAACTATTTTCAAAATATTACTCAAAATACGCAGCTCGTTAGTAAAACTTCGCTCCCCTAACAGGCTTGCCCATTAACTGTTTAAAAACAAAAATGCCAGCCCTTAAAAGCAAGGGCCGGAATTTAAACAAGAGCGTATTTAATTTTTACTGTGCATAAATCAGGATCGAATCGCTATAAATTAGCCAGCTGTTCTGCATGTTCCGCAGGGCATCCCGAACTAAAATTAAAAAGGATTTTTAATCCGCCGGACACTTTCAGTCATCTAAAGCGCATCCTTGAAAGGATAAACCAGAAAAGGCAAATGAATTAGGGCGGATTATAAATCCAATTTTATCGCTAAGTTCGCTATGCCTTTCAGAACATAGCGAACAGCAGA
>JBASZP010000230.1:0-4884 GCA_049660965.1 Daejeonella sp.
CTGAAAAGCATTGTATCTTTTTCTTTAATCACTCTCTGAAGCAGATAAAAATTAGCAGGTTTAAAACAGATTCGTTTTAACAGTAAGCTACCTGCATCGTGAAAGCCAAGCACCTCTAACTGCTTACTCAACTCTGCTATATTCTGGATATTCATTGCACAACATTTGATAATTACTAAAATGGTTTAGGGATGTACTATGATACCCCTAACCCTTTGCCTTTGCTTTCCCGTTTCTTAGGCAACAGGCTTTGTCCGTTCTTTTTCTCCAGCTTTTCCTTTTCAGCTTTAGGCTCCTGTTTCAATTCTTTTTTTTTATCATTTTCCTGGCCTGCCTTTACTTCTTTGCTGCCTTTATCAATGCCGGATTTGTATTGTTCCAGCGATTCTTTGGCCACCATCTTCATGTTTGAATCGTACATGGTAACTTTTTTGTACTGTGGGTCAGCTTCCATAAACATTTTATGACTGCTTCCATCTTTTTCAATAGTTACCGATTGTACATTTCCTTTTTCCAATGATTGCATCAGCGCCTTTGCTTTTTCCGGGTCGTTCAATTCTGCTACTGCAAATTTTTCTACTGCTGCCTTCAAATCATAACCATAATTTTCATGGAATTGCTTCACTTCAAAATTGTTGTTCTTGTCCTTGTTTTCAAAGTCAAGTTGAATCCATGCCTTGTATGGCTGGCCTTCTTTAGTGGTAAGGTCTTTGTGAACTGCCCGGCCATCCAGCAGGTTGTAAGCCTCTTTAGCTGTTACACCTTTACCCTTGTTCAGGTAAAATGTTTGCTCATTCTTTTCACCATTGCTTTTTTCTAATGAAGCATGGTAGTTGTTGAAGAAATACATGTCTGTAGAATCGGACTTGCGGAAATTCAGCGTAGCCTCAAATGGTTTCTTGTTAATTTCTGCAGCGAAATTCAGTTGAAACTCTGCTTTTCCTTCACCAAGATTTCTTTCCAGTTCCCGGTACATGTTTTCACCAAAGCCCATGTATTTGATATTGTCTTTCAAATACTGAAGATTTTCGTTGTTCATAACATCTGTTTTTAATTGTTTATTAAATAATGATAATTGCTGTGATTCGAAATGGTCAATTAATGCGTCTGTAAAATCATTGCCATCTTTGTTATACAGACCATTTGCATCAGGGTCAATATTTAGCTGGCGTTGAAGTTGGTCGCCGTATGGAATCTGATTCAAAATATCTTTTACTGAATTGAAATGAAGTACAGATAACCTGTCACGGTCACTTACATTATTTTCTGCGAATTCAACAGCTTCATCCCTTGTCTTAAAAAAATGCACATCTTTCTCATCAATAAAATAAAGGCTGTTGTTATACGCCATATAGTTTTCGCCTTTTGCCAACGCAATACTTACCAGGTCGAGTACCTCATCTGCTATGGGATGTTCTGTTGTCATTTCAAATCGGGTAATACTTTCGACTTCATTATATCCTTGTTATTTATTTTAAGCAGAAAATGCCTGCCCCCGTTTTTCTCTGTAATCTTTACAGCCAAATATTTTTTATCAGGTATAGTAAATTTTTCCAGTGCTATTACAAAGACTGTATTGCTGCTGCCTTTTACTTTACTGAGGTTACCTGCTGTATAAACAGGCTTCTGTTCCATTTCCTGCACTGCCGTTCTTTTGCTTCGTTTCTTATCTCTAATAAAAAAACGGAGAAGGTCAACATCATAATCAACTGTGCCATCATTGTTGATGTATAGCTGATAGTAGATGGTATTGTCTTTAATGTAAATCCCTCTGACTCCCGCCTGCATATTGTATTTCTTGTCTTTTATCTTCTTGACAGTTCTTTCATTATCCAAAATCATATTGGCATAAGAACTGATAGTAGCCGTTCTGTTTACAGGAAGATAAAGTACCCATACTGTAGGTTTACTATCATAATTAACTGTAAAAGCATAAACACTTCCGTCATCCGTTACCACACTTAAGTTAGTTTCCGTAAAATCTTTGGCGGCGGCTTTCACCAATAATATTTCAGGTGCTTCTTTTACCTGTTGCGCCAAAACAGAACTTGTGCCCCTGTCAACATGCTTTATGGCAAATGGAAAAACCAGGCTGGTTGTTTTATCTGTCGTAATGCACAGTTTTGTTTGTGCAATAGCAGAAACAAATAACCCCACTACACTAATCATACACACTAATCGTTTCATCTTTTAAAATTTATATG
Organism: Daejeonella sp.; assembly: GCA_049660965.1. Classification (GTDB taxonomy): domain Bacteria; phylum Bacteroidota; class Bacteroidia; order Sphingobacteriales; family Sphingobacteriaceae; genus Daejeonella. The sequence continues at coordinate 2,205 of JBASZP010000230.1, forward strand.
TTATCAATCACTTTCGGTATTCTTATCTTTCAGCAAAACCTTATATCCTTCTTTAATCATCACCTTTACCTGCTTTACTTTACGGCTCAGCAGATTTTTTGCTGTATTGATACCTGCGGCAGCAGCTTGTGCTTTTAAAGAAGGGTCAAGTGTGGTTAGCTCCATTAACTGCAAACTATTATCGGCAGAGTTTTTTGCTACATCCCTACTTATAGAACCAGGAATATAAATACCGGGTAAGCCATCCATATCGTACAATTCTAACTTCACCGGGAACAGTTGGCTTTTGTAACGGATAGAATTTATTTCAGCTTCCAGCCGTTCATTATTCAGCGATGCAATACCGTTAACAGGTGTGCCTTTAGGAATAAGAATCCCATTAATAAACACATCTGTAAATAAGCGTAACTGAATAACAGCGCCGTTTACTAATGACTGATTATTGTTAACAACTGCTTCAATAGTTAAGCCCTCAGTAGTTTCTTCTGCTTCTTTAGTTGCTCCGTAAAATTCATTTGTGCTGTTTGGTTTTTTCTTCATCGTATCTATTAATGAAACATTTGCCAACTTGGGTGAAGTGGTGACAGCAAATACTACCTGCTTTTGTTGTAAAGATTTTTCTTTGAGTTTGTCCTTTACCCGTTGCGGATGCTGGATGTCTAATATCCGCTCTAAAGTTCCATTGAGTTGCTGCATTTCAGGGTCGCCGGTATTGGTCTTATCCATAGTCAGCATCATATTTTCAAGTCTGTCAACTTCATTTGAAAATTCATCACCCTGATTGGACAATGAAACTTCATTATTACCTATTGTTTCTGTTTCAGGCTGCTTGTTGATTTCCTTTTGCAGCAATGCTAATTTTTGCAGTAGTTTATGTTCAGGATTATTTGACGATGTTTCATAGGGTGATGAATTGAGACGCTGATTATATTTTGAAGCCGAGTTTTGCGTAAGTAGTTCTAATTCGTTTACAGGACTTAAGCCAGTATCTTCTTTCTGTTGGTAATACGGGTCTGTCCGCATCCATTCTTCCAGCTTGGCAGAATCCTTATCAGCCTTATCATAGAAACTTAGTTTGTCTGTTAAGTTCTCATCTTTCATTTTAGCATCGGGCAGGTTTAAGTTTAACCCTTGTTGCTTTACTGTAGCAGTCTGTTCCATTGCATGGCCACCGCCTAATGCCCAAAATGCCATTGTGAGAAATGGTATTACCAATAAAGGCAACACAAGCATCATTTTTCGTTTCCGCAGGAAGGCCTGCGACCTTTGCACACTGCTCATACACTTCATTTTTGTTTTTGTGATAAATAAATTTGTTCCAGCACCTGCACACTATCCATCAAACCCGGCCGGGCCTGCAGAATGCTGTCGTATTCATTCGCTCTATTCAATTTTAGGCTATCCATGTATTTTCTAAAATCCTGTATTTGCAAATAAGTTTGTTCATCTACAGTTGCGTCCGGCATTACGGTTTCATCTCCCGTTTTATTAAAGTGCTTTGGAATATCCATTTGTTGTATCTCAAAAGTTTTCTGTTGTTTTTCAGGACTAAAAACACTGTTGGCAATAAGATAAATACTGTATCCGCCAGCGGAAACGCAGAAGAATATCAGTATTAGTTTTAATCTTTTAAAATCTGTTTTCATAAATGTTCTATTCATTTTTTCTGCAAATAGCTGTTGTGCTTTAATGCCGACACCGGCAATTTTACCAGCCACTTTATCAGATACTGTAGTTTTATCATCTGACTGTACTTCTTTTTTCCGCTTTTTGAATAACCACATACTACCTGTTTTGAATGTTGATGTCAGTATTTTCCAACGTCCGCCATTTTTCTATTAAAAAGCCATGTGAATTATTATCACTACGGGAAACATTTCTCAGGTATCCTTCGGTAATCAGATTCCTGGTTACAATGGTGGTAGGACGAATAATTTTCTGTTCACCCTTATACCTGAAATAAAATGGATACACATCGGTGTTGATTATGATACTGTCCACTGTGATTTCCTGACTGATGTTGCCCGATATAAGATTTGAATAATAGCCATTCTCTTTCAGGTTGTCATATTGCTGCTTTGCAGAATTATCTGCCAGGTATAATGCCTTTGTGATATTTGCCTGTATTACTTTATCATCCGGGTCGAGTGAGAAGAAATAATGATGAAACATTTTTACGTGGTCTTTAGCTTCCACTGGAATATTATCCTTTCTGTCGGCTGCATAAGCTTCTAATGCTTTGCCGTTTGCCAGTATAAAAACTTTGTTCTGAGATTGAGAGGATAATTGATAACTCTTATAGGCAATAAAAAGAGAAATGATAACACAAGCAGCCAAAAATGCCAGGCTGAATAAGCGGATATACCGAAAAGCCGTATCTATATTTTTTGTTTTCTGAAACATTGCTCACATTTTACTAAACTCACAATTGTATATTCTGCAATTATGTTACCAAGAAGGGGAATTGTGAGGTAAGTGAGGTAGGGCTACCTGCTTTTTATTTGTATATTTATTCATTGATTTTCACTTTTAAACTATGCAAGTGAGTACGGCAGTCATCGGGTTGTGTGCCAGGCTATGACGAACCCAAACTTCAAAAAGACTAATGAAATTACTAATCAGTTCGACACAATTAGAGACGGAATTTAAACGGCTTACAAAACAATACAAAAGTTTCTAC
>JBASZP010000231.1:0-15464 GCA_049660965.1 Daejeonella sp.
ATCCTTCCTGGCGGGCCTTTTCAATTAGGGCCAGGGTTTTTGATGATTGACCCCAAAACGGTTTACCTATTTTAAAATGCGATATCTGGACGGGCATATCGGCCTGTTTGCCAATATTTATCGCTTCATCAATGGCGGCAAAAACCTGCTGGCTTTCGCTGCGGATATGGGAGGTGTAAATACCATGATAGGTGGATGCTATTTTTGCCAAAGCGACAACTTCGTCTGTTTGGGCGTAGGTCCCGGGAACGTAAATAAGCCCGGTAGAAAACCCAACCGCCCCGTCCTGCATGGCCTTAGCCACCAGGTTTTCCATATTGGTTAATTCTGAAGCATCGGGTTTGCGGTTTGCTGTGCCTAAAACAGCTTCCCTTACATCATTATGCCCGATAAAAGAAGCGACATTAATGGAGAGTTTTAAACTATCCAGGAATTTAAAATATTTTTTAATATCTACATTTGATGATCCGCAATTGCCGGTAATTACCGTGGTTACGCCGTCATAAATAAAATTATCTGCGGTTGGGGTTTTTGCTTCATCGCCTTCAATATGGGTATGAACGTCTATAAAGCCGGGCGCAATAATTTGTTTGTTGGCATCTATTGTGGTTTTGGCTGTTATGTTATTTAAGTAACCAATCGCGGTAATTTTTCCGTTTGTTATGCTTAGGTCGCCATAAAACCATGAGTTGCCTGTTCCATCAATTATTTTTCCATTTTTAATGAGTATATCTGCCTCTTGCTGGGCGGATGCAATGAATGGAAGGAGAAATAAAAGAAACAAAGAGATTGTTTTCAAGGGAGTGAGTTTGAAGAGAGTAGAGTTATGTAAAAAGAATGAAATAGAAAGGGTTTTAATCTCTTCCCCTATTTGAAGATAACCATTTTTCTGCGTCAATATATTCCTTATCGCTGTTTTGAATTTCCGCTACATCTTTACCAACATTTACCCGGAAATTATATTTATTAATTTCTTCCCGTTCTTTTGTTTTATAGTTATATTCCACTTTATAAGCCTCGCCATAAATAAAACCAGCTTTGCTGTCTTTTTTCGTAATCCGATAGTTTACTTCAGGACGTATTCTTAAAAAGCTAAAATAGTATAAGGGTTTTGTTATTCTTTCTTTAATAAACTGATCAGTAACCCCATCAACTGAGTCTGTTAACTCCTTGCTTTTTATATGTGTTGCTGATGTTTTTACAATTGAATAAGCGGATACGGTTATGAGCATCATTATTATGATAATGTATGCGATAGTTTTAGCTTTCATATTTTTCATTCTCAAATATAATTAATAATTAGTGTTGTATACGGTATTTTATTTTCCTCTTTTTAATATTAATAATTAGTTGGGCTATACCCAGATTAAAGATCCAGCTAAACCATGCTATAATTACGTAAATAGAGGTGTGTGACAATGAGGTAAATAAAAACAATGCGGGAACCATAATACGCAGGGTTACGGATGAATAGGTTAGTGCAACACTATAGATCATCCATTCTTCATGCTGAATAATATCGCCTTTGCGGATTGCTTTTAAAGCGTACCAGGTAGTTAATAGCCATAATAACCCTAAACTTAAAAAACCTGCAGAAGCCCATTTGCCGCCATTGGCATACCAGGCCATAATTAAACCCGCGGGTGCGGCTATAAATACCCCGGTTATGTAACACCAGCCGCTAAAGTGGTGTAAGCGTGGATAATGTACACGTATATAATTAATGAACTGAACCGGCGAAAAAATGATTACCAGCAGGGCAAACCAGATATGAATGAAAAATGCGATTTTCCAAAGTAGTGATTCCGCAATTATATTTTTAGAGAGAACGAAATTGGCGTTTGGAAAATAAGCAGGATCATAATAAGGAAAAACGACCCTGACCAAAAGTACGGCGCCAATACTTAATACTATAACACTAATAATATTGCCGGCCAGTTTCATACTTATTCAGGGTTCCTGAATTTTCCGAATACGCCCAGGGGCAGTTTAAATCCTGAACTTGTGGCCTGTAAATATAATTCTCCTGTTTCCAGGTTCTGTACCTTCGGAAAGGAAGAGCGGATAAGGTTTTCTACAATGACGGATGAAAAACCCAGGGAATAGGTATTTAAAATTAAAAAATGCTCATTCTCATCCAAAAGCCCGACTACATCATGCATCATTTCGCGGATATTATCTTCCAGTTTCCATTTTTCGCCGTTGGGCCCATGCCCGTAAGCGGGAGGGTCTAAAATAATCCCGTTATATTTTTTGCCCCGTTTAAGTTCGCGTTTTACATATTTAAGGGCATCTTCTACCATCCAGCGGATATTATCTAATTTGGAGAGTTCCTGGTTTTCATTGGCCCAGCTTACTACCTGTTTTATAGAATCTACATGCGTGGTTTCTGCGCCGGCCGCACGTGCCGCTAAGGATGCTCCGCCTGTATAGGCGAAAAGGTTTAAAACTTTTGGCTGAGGGTTTTTGAAACTTTTAATGGTTTGGGTAATGTAATCCCAGTTCACGGCCTGTTCCGGGAAGATTCCTACATGTTTAAAGGAAGTTAAAGCGAGGCGGAATTTGATCTGGATGTCATCATTTTTATAAGAGATATGCCAGCGGTCGGGAGTTTTCGGGTCTTTTTTTAGCCACTCGCCTGATGTGGCGGAGCGTCCTTTAAAACGGATATGGTGTAATTTTGTCCATTCGGTTTCTGGTAATGCTTTTGCCCAAACGGCCTGCGGTTCAGGGCGTATGAGAATAAGGGCGCCAAAGCGTTCCAGTTTTTCGAAATCCCCGCAATCGATCAGTTCATAATCTGTAAAATTCTTCGGACTTAAAAGCTGGATCATTTTGAAATAGAAAATTTTAGGGGAAATATAGGTTATTAAAGGGGAATTCTGCTTATCAAATGGAAGCGGAATTTATATAATATTAATTATTCACTATCTGTAAAAGTAACAGGCATAAAAAACACCCCAGTTTAAAGCGATTTGTTACTTTAAAATGGGGTGTGCGAAGTTTTATTTTTTGCTATTATTGCTTAGTCATTGACCAGGTTCCTAAATCCGTATAAGACGAATTTAACCCCAAAGTACCATCATTTAGCTTACCTGTTGTGCTATTAAATGTTGCTTTAGCGGAATGCTTTGCTCCACCATAACTAGCATCATGAGTATATACAGCTGTAAAGTTAGTGCCTTCTAATGTCCAAGTGCCAGACGCAATTTGTACATTAGACCCATTTTTGACGGTTAGTATTTTATTATTACTGGAAGTTGTCTCAATCAAAAAGTGACGAATATAATCATCATCATTATTTAATTTTCCTGTCCATGCTCCTTCAATTGTTACAGGGACTACTGGAGTAACATCATCTTTTTTATCTTTTTTGCAGTTCGTAAACGCGGTAAGCATTAAAAAAGCAATAAGTGTTAGTTTAATTGTTTTCATCATTTTAATTTTTAGTATTAGGTTAATTATTAATTCGTAAAAATTTACGATCATAATTAACAAATATAATGCCTTTTTTATTTTTTATCTAAAATAAACAGAAATTTTTGATGAATGGGCTTATAGTTTTTCTTTAGCCGCTTCCATAAATTTACTGGCAAATACAAACTCATTTAGCTCTTTATTGTCAGAGTGTGCAATTTCCTTGTTGGTTCCTTCCCACCATTTTTCTCCCTGGTGTAAAAAGATAATGTTTTCACCAATTCCCATCACAGAGTTCATATCGTGGGTTACCACAACAGTAGTAATATTATATTCCGTGGTTATTTCATTAATAAGTTCATCAATTACAATAGAAGTTTTAGGGTCAAGCCCTGAATTTGGTTCATCTACAAACAGGTATTTAGGGTTCATGGCAATGGCACGTGCAATACCCACCCTTTTTTTCATACCACCGGATAGTTCGGAAGGAAACAGGTTATTTTTTTCAGCAAGGTTTACCCGTTCGAGGCAAAAATTTACCCGTTCTAATTTTTCTTTGGTACTTTGCTCAGTAAACATTTGAAGGGGAAACATAATATTGTCCTGTACGCTCATAGAATCGAACAAAGCAGAACTTTGAAACAGCATCCCGATCTCTTTTCGTACTTCTATGCGTTGCTCAAAGTTCATACGGGTAAAATCCCGGCCATCATAAACTACATTTCCAATTTCCGGTTCATGCAAACCAACCATGCACTTAAGTAAGGTGGTTTTACCAGATCCGGAACCGCCTATAATCAGGTTACAAACTCCTTCTTTAAATTCGGCGGAAATACCTTTCAGCACATGGTTTTCGCCAAAAGTTTTGTTAATGTTCTCAATTTGTATCATAATAATAGCTGGGCTATAACATAATCGGCAAATAAAATTGAAATACAACTGATCACTACCGCTTTTGTACTTGATTGCCCTACTTCCAATGCTCCGCCTGTAGTATAAAATCCCTGGTAGGCAGATACCGAAGTAATAATAAAAGCAAATATGACGGCTTTGATCATACAAACAGTAAAAATAAAGGGAATAAAATCTGCTTTTAAACCGCTTATAAAATCCTGTGCGGTAACCGCACCGGAGGCGGTACCCGCTAAATATCCGCCTAAAAGACTAAGGCCGATTGAAAGGATAACTAATAAAGGTATAGTGGTAACTGCGCCAATAATTTTTGGTAGAATTAAATATCCCGGGGAATTAATACCCATAATTTCCAGGGCATCAATTTGTTCGGTAACCCGCATGGTACCAATTTGTGATGCCACGCTTGAGCCTACTTTACCCGCTAAAACAATAGCAGAAATGGTGGGGCTAAGTTCTAAAATGGAGGAATCACGAACGATAGCTCCGATTACAGATTTCGGTATTAAATCACTCACCAATTGGAAAGCGGTTTGAACCGTTGTTACCGCACCAAGAAATACAGAAATGATGGCAATAATTCCTAATGAACCCACACCAATAGAATCCATCTCTCTAAATATCTCTTTACGGTAAATATTCCACTTTTCTGGTTTCCGGAAAACCGCTTTTAATAATAATATATATTTACCTAAGGGGTGAAAAAGCATTAATAAAAATTAAGGGTTAAATATAGTTTATGCAATAATAGTACAAAAAAATCAGGTAAGTTATTCTTACATCAAAAATTTAACTTATTAAACTCAAAAATCAGCTTTTTAGTTTAAACGGCCAATACTGTTTAGCTTTTACTAATTTTATAGCATGAATGCAATTATAACGGGTGCAACAAAAGGAATTGGACGGGCAACAGCCCGGCATTTGGCGGCTAATAATTATAACTTAGCTTTATGTGCGAGAAATTTAGAGGATCTGCAAGAACTGCGAAATGAGCTTAAGGATAAACATCCGCACTTAGATTTTTTTATTAGCAAAGCGGATTGCGGGATAGCCGAAGAACTTGTTGCATTTGCTGATTTTGTAAAGAACAGTTTTTCTTTTACGGATGTTTTAGTGAATAATGCCGGACTTTACATTCCTTCTGCCTTATTTGAAGAAGAAAAAGACACACTTGAACTCCAAATGCGCACGAATGTTTATGCCGCTCATTATTTATGTAAAGTATTTGGAAAACACATGAAACAGAATAGAAAAGGGCACATCTTTAATGTTTGTTCTATAGCAAGTGTTAAACCTTTTATAAATGCGGCTTCTTACAGCGTAACTAAATTTGCATTATTAGGTCTCACCAAAGTATTACGCGAGGATTTAATGCAATATGGCGTTAAGGTGACGGCAATTTTACCGGGTGCAACATTAACAGAATCCTGGGCGGGAACTAAATTGCCTGCTGAAAGGTTTGTGAGTGCCGATGATGTTGCTCTAAGTATAATAAATTGTTTAAGTATGAGTAAAGGGGCAAATGTTGATGAAATAATAATCAGGCCGGTTGAAGGTAAAATTTAAGAATTCGTTTTTTACCGAAGATTTTCATCCGTTTACCGAGAAGTGAATACCGTCTGCCTAATTTGTATTTACCCTGATAGATGTGCGATGTAAATTTGGTCAATAAATTAAATTATTCATTTAAAATTAAATAGGATGGAAAAGAAACTATATCGCGATGAACAGAATAAAATGATTGCCGGCGTTTGCGCAGGGCTTGCAGATTATTTTGGGATAGACGTTGCCTGGGTAAGAGTTGCATTTATAATCGCTGTTCTGGTAGGGTTATCAGGAATTCTCGCTTATGTCATTTTATGGATTGCCGTTCCTCCGAGGCTTTATAATCCAAATTTTTATCAACACAGAGCAGATTATACAGTGAGGGATAATGAAACCTTCTCCGAAAACCCGGCTAATAAGCCATTTCAACCCATTAAAAAAAGAGGTAACGGCCGTCTGATCGCAGGATTAATATTTATAATATTGGGGTCTTTCTTTCTTCTGGATGAATTTGATATTATTCCATATTGGTTTGATTTTGGTAAATTGTGGCCATTAATTTTTATTATACCGGGTATTTTATTACTTGCAAGTGCGGGGAAAATAAACAGGTTTAAAAAGAACCTGGTTGATGAGCAAAATTTAAATACTAGTGCAACATCTGCCGCAGCACAAGAAACTCAAAATAATACTGACCAAACTGTAAATTAAATATTATGAAATCAGAAAAAGTAATATGGGGCCTAATACTCGTTTTTATCGGAGTAATTTTTTTACTGAGCAATTTTGGAATAATTAATTTTTATTGGCTGTCTGTTTGGCGGTTTTGGCCATTAATTTTTATTGTAATTGGCGCAAATATGATGTTTAGCCGCTTTAACAATCAAACAGGTACTATTTTAGCCGCATTGGTCACTGTACTGGTTTTAGTATTTGTTGGTTATCAGGGTACACGCCCCCATAATTACAGATCATCCTGGTTTAGGGATGAACTGGGTGATGATTCAAATGATAATCATAAAAGAAATAAAAATAAGTGGTCTGCAATCAATAAATTTACTGAAGCATTTATACCTAATACCCAAAAGGCAGAGTTAACCATTAATGGCGGTGCCACAAGTTATGAACTAAAGGATACGACTTCCAGTTTATTTGATGCAGAGGCCGACCAGCGTTTTGGAAGCTATATTTTAGAGAAAGTAAGTCGCGACTCTATGGAAATTTTAACGTTTAAGATGCAGGATGGTAAACGAAAACTGAACATAGATGCTATGGATGGAAATGAAGCCAAAATCCGTTTAAATAACAAGCCAAATTGGGATATTAATGTAAAAGTTGGAGCCGGGGAAGTCGATTTTGATTTAACACCATTTAAAATTAATAATCTACAGTTACAAGGTGGTGCAGCATCATTTGATATAAAACTGCCCATGCCCCAAACTATTTCAAATATAACAGTAGATACAGGTGTTGCCGAAGTTAAAATTCAAATTCCTTTTGCTGCCGAATGCCGTATTAAGGTTGATAGTGGATTCTCATCCAGAGATTTTGATGGTTTTACCAAACAGGCTGACGGAACTTTTACCACACCTAATTATAATAAATCAGCAAAAAAGATTAATATTAGTTTAAGAGGCGGATTATCATCATTTGAAGTGGATAGATATTAATTAAATGGAGCAATATGATGTAGTTGTTAATGGTAAACCAACCGGGCCTTATAGCTTAGATGAATTAAAAGGCCTCAACATAAAGGCCGATACATTTGTTAAAACATCGGTAATGGATGATTATAAAGAAGCTCACGAACTGCCCCGGCTTCGTGAGCTTTTAGGGTTTAAGGCCAGTATAATTTTACCCCAGTATTTTGCCTCATTAGATGTTCGTTTGCTGGCAACTATCATTGATTATTTTATTGTTTTTTTAATTTATGCCTTTCTCGCCACATTTATCGTTGTTTTTATAAACCAGCAACAATTACGAATACTGGTTTCATTATCAGGTTTGGCTATTATTCCCGCAGCAAAATTAATTTACAGTACTTTTATGGAAGCCTCCCCCCGGCAGGGAACTTATGGAAAAATACTGATGGGAATAAAAATTACTGACGAGCAGGGTTCAAAGATTACATTCGGCCAGGCCTTTATCAGAAATTTATCAAAGCTAATTTGCATGTTAACACTTGGGGCAGGATATTTAATGGGTTTTTTTGATAAACGTCAGCAATGTTTACATGATAAAATTGCCGCAACGCTGGTTATAAAAGATCGTTTAATGTAGCAATTAATTAAGGATACCAGTTAAACAAATTTAAAAATCGTATACTACTATGAATAAGGCAACAAACAAAAAACCTATTTTTGTGCTTTATTTATTATTTAAATAATGGATCAAAGTGCCATACCTTTGCTTAAAGGCATTTACTGTAATTCCTTAACCAATTATTCACGGTTTATTACCCGCGAAGTAGCTGTTGGCCATATCCCGCTTGGCGGTAGTAACCCTATACGCATCCAAAGCATGACCACTACGGATACGATGGACACCATTGGTACTGTGGAACAAACCATTCGCATGGTGGAAGCAGGTTGTGAATATGTCAGAATTACCGCCCCAAGCATAAAGGAAGCCCAAAACCTGGCCGAAATAAAAAAGGAATTACGCTTACGCGGATATGAGGTTCCACTGGTGGCTGACATTCATTTTACCCCTAATGCCGCGGAAGCCGCCGCCCGCATTGTCGAAAAAGTGCGGATAAACCCAGGCAATTATGCTGACAAAAAACGGTTTGAAAGTTTAGAATATACATCATCAGAATATCAGGCCGAACTGGAACGCATTTATAAAAAATTTACCCCATTAGTTAAAGTTTGTAAAGAATATGGAACCGCCATGCGTATTGGTACCAATCATGGTTCACTTTCTGACCGTATTATGAGTCACTATGGCGATACACCCCAGGGGATGGTTGAGTCTGCCATGGAGTTTATCAGGATGTGCGAAGATTTGAACTACTATAGTTTGGTCATTTCCATGAAATCCAGCAATCCGCAGGTGATGGTGCAGGCCTACCGTTTATTGGTGGAAACCATGGTAAAAGAAGGGATGAATTATCCTTTGCACCTGGGCGTAACCGAAGCGGGGGATGGCGAAGATGGACGTATTAAATCTGCTGTAGGAATTGGAGCGTTACTGGAAGATGGTTTGGGCGATACCATTCGTGTTTCATTAACCGAAGACCCGGAACTGGAAGCGCCCGTTGCCATCGCCTTAGCTAAACGTTATGAATTACGGAAAGAGATAATTGCAAATGTGCAGTTGGCGGAAAATAGCTCAGGTTTAACGGCTGATAACCCGCAATACATCAACCAATTCAGTCCTTATTCTTACCAGAAAAGAAAATCAGCGGAACTGAATACATTCATTGGCGGCCACCAGGTTCCGCGTGTGGTAATTGATATTTCAAAGAAAAACCTGAAAGACCCGTCTGTACTTAATGAGACGGGATATTTGTATTCGCCAATTTTAGATAAGTACAATATGGGCGAACAATCTGCCGATTTTGTCTACCTGGCCGATCAGTTGCCTTCTTTTACCTTCCCCGGAAACCTGAAACAATTATATAATTACCAAACCTGGAAAACCTTAAATGATAAAATAAATTGCCACCCATTTTACAGTTTAGAAGAATATGTGAAAGCTGGTCAGCGGGATAGCGCCTTAAATTTGGTGAGTATTACCAGCAAAACTATCAAAACGGATCTGTTTAAAAATCTGCCCATTGATCATACCCTGGTTCTTGTTTTAGAAACCCAACGAATAAACGGACTTGCAGATCAAAGACAGGCGTTTTCTCAATTGATGAATTCAGGATTAGAAGTTCCCGTCATTATTAAACGTAGCTATGGACTTGCTAATAACTCAAAACCTGAAACCGATAACCCGCAACTAACAACCCAGGAAGATTTCCAGCTTTATGCGGCAACAGATTTTGGAGGATTATTATTGGATGGCCTGGGCGATGGTATTTGGGCAGATGCGCCTGACATTCCCATCAAAACTATTTTAAGTACTTCCTTCGGTATTCTTCAGGCTACCCGTTCGCGGATATCAAAAACAGAGTATATTTCGTGCCCCAGCTGTGGCCGTACCTTATTTGATCTGCAGATCACTACGCAAATGATACGCAGCCGGACCGACCATTTAAAAGGTTTAAAAATTGGCATTATGGGCTGTATTGTAAACGGCCCCGGTGAAATGGCCGATGCTGATTATGGCTATGTAGGAACCGGTCCCGGAAAAATTACACTTTATCGCGGAAAAGAAGTGGTGAAAAAAAGTGTTAATACAGAGAACGCCCTCGATGAATTAATTAATATCATCCGCGAAGACGGAAACTGGGTAGAACCGGAAATACAGGTGATTTAAACTAATTTCAGGATGTTTCAGCAAATGTATAATCTGTTAATCTTTTTTTAAGTCCGAAAGAATTTTACAAAATAGTGCATGGGTTTCTTTTACTATTCTGTCATTGCCTTTTGCTCTATTGTCGATATTCATTTTTACGTTACCGCCATTCATTTTACATCATCGCTGCACATTTAGGTATCAACATACCCAAAACCTCACAGTTTGCAGCCCGCAATTCAAAGCCAACAACCCCTAATAGCCACATTTCATATTTCATATCTCAATACCCAATACTAAAAATACTACTGCCCATTTCCACCACCATACATCATATATAATTTCCACTTCACAATTTACACTTATGCCTTATATTTACCACGTCAAACAATACAAGCCAAAGGATGAGTGAAGAAACAGAGAACAAGCCCGACAACGAAACTTTACATACCATTACCTCCCTCGGGGGATTATACGAGAACTGGTTTTTAGATTACGCCTCCTACGTAATTCTGGACCGGGCCGTACCCCATATACACGACGGTTTAAAGCCCGTTCAGCGCCGTATTCTCCATTCCCTCAAGGAAATGGACGACGGCCGTTTCAATAAAGCAGCCAATGTAATAGGTAACACCATGAAATACCATCCCCATGGCGATGCCTCCATTGGCGATGCCATGGTACAAATTGGCCAAAAAAACCTGCTGATCGAAACACAGGGAAACTGGGGCGATCCCGTTACCGGAGATTCAGCCGCCGCCCCCCGTTACATTGAAGCACGCCTGTCTAAATTTGCCCTCGAAGTTGTTTTTAATGCAGATACCACCGAATGGCAGTCCAGTTATGACGGCCGCAACCGCGAACCCGTAACCCTTCCCGTAAAATTCCCCCTCTTACTGGCACAGGGCGCCGATGGTATTGCCGTTGGTCTGGCAACCAAAATAATGCCCCATAACTTTATTGAACTCATAAATGCATCCATAGAAATACTGAAAGGCAGCAGGCCCAATCTCCTGCCCGATTTCCAGATGGGCGGCATGGCCGATTTCAGCAACTATAACGAAGGTCAACGTGGCGGTAAAATACGTGTGCGTGCCAAGATCATCGAACGCGATAAGAAAACACTCGCCATAACCGAAATACCCTATACCACCACTACCGGCGGTTTAATAGACAGCGTGATTGCCGCCAATGATAAAGGCAAGATCAAGATCAAGAAGATCGAGGACAATACCGCTAAAAATGTAGAGATCATCATTCACCTGGCCCCCGGGATCTCTCCCGATGTAACCATTGATGCCCTCTATGCCTTTACCGACTGCGAAGTATCCATATCACCCAATACCTGCATCATCAAAGGCGATAAGCCCTATTTTATGAGTGTGAATGATATCCTCGTAGAGAGTACCCATTACACCAAAAACCTCCTGAAGCAGGAATTGGAGATCAAGCTCGCCGAACTCAAGGAAAAAATATTCTTTAGCTCCTTGCTTAAGATATTCATTCAGGAAGGCATGTATAAAAACCCCGATTATGAAAGTTCAGGAAACCTGGAAAACGTAGTTGAAGTATTAAACAAGCTCTTTGAACCCTTCTTTGACCAGTTCTACAGGGAAATTCTTGCCGAAGACTATAAAAAACTCATTGATAAACCCATGAGCAGCATTACCCGTTTTGATGTGAAGAAATCAGACGAGCAAATGAAGTCATTGGAAAATGATATTAAAGAAGTAAACAAGCATTTAAAACACCTCACAGACTATACCATTGCCTGGTTCGAGAAATTGAAAACCAAATATGGTGCCGGTCGTGAACGTAAAACCGAGATCAGGCTATTTGATAAAGTAGAAGCCTCAAAAGTTGCCCTCGCCAACGTAAAACTATACATGAACCGTGAAGATGGTTTTATTGGGACTGCTTTGCGTAAAGATGAATTTGTTTGCGATTGTTCCGATCTGGATGAGATCATCGTATTCCGCGAAGACGGAAAGTTTAGCGTTTCAAAAGTCGCCGAAAAAACCTTTGCCGGTAAAGCCATTATCCATGCCCAGGTATTTAAAAAGAACGATGAACGCACCGTTTATAACCTCATTTACAAAGACGGCGAAAGCGGCACTTCATACATCAAACGTTTTTCTGTTTTGGGTGTTACCCGCGATAAAGAATACGATCTTACCAAAGGCGGTAAAGGTTCCAAAGTGCTATACTTTTCCCCTAACCCCAATGGCGAGGCCGAAATAGTCAATGTTCAGTTAAAACCACATGCCAAGATCAAAAAACTCCAGTTCGATCTGGATTTTGCCGAACACGCCATTAAAGGCCGTAGTTCTATGGGAAATATTGTAACCAAATATCCTGTTAAAAAAGTGCTGATCAAAAGTAAAGGCATTTCTACCTTATCGGGACGTAAAATTTGGTTCGATGATATTTTAAAACGCTTAAACGCAGATAACCGTGGGAAATACCTCGGCGAATTTGATGGTGATGATAAGATACTAACGGTAAATAAAGAAGGGGTATACCAGTTAACCAGTTTTGACCTCAGCAATCATTTTGACGACCATTTACTGATCATTGAGAAATATAACCCGCAAAAAGTATTCTCGCTGATCTACCTGGATGGGAAATCAAAAAACCAGTATTTAAAACGTTTTACCTTTGAAAATACATCCATTGGTAAAAAAACTACGGTGATCAGCGAAGAGAATGGTTCAAAACTAATCTTCATTACAGGCGCATTAAATCCTAAAATTAAAATGCAGCAGCTTAAAGGTAAAGGACAAGTTGCCGAAGTGCTGGAATTAAGTTTAGCCGATACCATTGATGTAAAAGGCATGAAAGCCATGGGAAACCGTTTAAGTCCTCATGAAATAAAAAACATTCAGCTGATCGCGGAAGAAGAACAGCCCCGGGAAGTGGAACAAGCCCTAACCGAAGAACTTCCTGAAGTTGCAGAAGATAATGACGAATTAATCCTTGAAGATGAGTTGATCGTTGGTGATAAACCAATTGTTGAAACCGGGGAAACAAAACCCGCTAAAAAAGTAGATTTTGAAATTACCAATCCTGATGATGTAAACATGGATGGAAAAGGGCAGATGGGCTTGTTTTAGGATAATACTAATTGAAAAACATAATATTACAACAAGTTAAGAAGTAAATTTAAAATGATAGAAAAACGGCTTCAAACTATACAAATCAAACTCCAGCAGCTAATCAGTTTAGATAAAAAGCATACTATTTTTGGTGTCAACGGGCATAAATATAAATTCAATCCGCCAATTCCTTTGGCAGAACTGGACGAGTTTGAAAAGAAACATCAAATTACATTGCCCGAAGAATACAAACTCTACCTTTCAACAATTGCCAATGGCGGTACAGGACCGTATTATGGTCTATATTCTATGGAAAAGGGTATAGAGGAAGCCGAAATATATTCTACTCTAGAAAATGAATCGATCAAAAACCCTTTCACCAGTGATTTCCCCTATTCAAACCAGCAAACTAAAAATTTTATAGATTATTATTATAGCTGTTTAGAGGATGGGGAAGATGATGAAATTGAGTATTTGGATATTCCTGATGAATTTACCGGCGCTATTTTTTTATCTGAGTATGGTTGTGGCTGGTCTTATTTACTGGTCATAAAAGGCGGGCAGGCCGGAAAAGTTTGGTATCATGGGGAAAATTTATCCCCTTGTTTCGACACCAATAAACAATGGACTTTTTTGGATTGGTATGAAGAATGGCTTGACACAAGTTTAGAAAATTTTAATACTAAACCTCAACAAAAAGAATTTGATAAAAGTATAAGAATTTATAATAGAGATGGCTGGAAATTAAAAGAAATTCCTAAAGAAGTTTTTGAATGCAGGGGTTTAAGGAAATTAGACTTTTCCCGCAATGACCTGTCTGAATTTCCGAAACAGATCACACAACTGTCAGAACTAAGGGTATTGAAACTGTCTATGACGCCTATTGTTGAAATCCCCGGGGAAATCAGCGAATTACAGAACCTGAAAAAATTGGAATTGAATTATAACAATCATCTTGATTTACCCAATTCACTTGCTGATTTAAATAACCTGGAGGTTCTATCTATGCATCACAATTACAAACTGGATGAAATTCCTGAAGTTGTTGGACAAATTCCTAATTTAAAAAAGTTGATATTATCTTATTGTGGCGGGCTTAAACGGATTCCCGGAAATGTTGAAAATTTATCAGTTTTAGAAATACTACATCTAAATGAATGCCCTTTATTAACTTCATTACCGGAGAATATCGGCAGTTTAACAAGTCTTAAATACTTATATCTGGGAGGAACAAGGATTAAATCTTTACCTCAAAGTTTTGAGAACTTACAAAACCTGGAAGCGCTTGGAATTGATATAGAAGAATTAGATCTGGCAGATGTTATTGAAAAAATTAAGAACTTAGCTAAGCTTGAATTCCTCAAAATTACTAATCAATTAGATTTTCCGGAATCTTTCAAAGAGTTAAAGTCTGTCAAAAAACTTGTTATTACACAAAATTATACGTTGTGGCATCAAGGATACAAAGCTTTGCCATTACCCGAAAACCTGTGCCTTATGCCTAATTTAGAAGAATTAGATTTAAGTGGGAATAACCAGGCTATAAGCTTGCCCGAAGGTTTAGGGAAGCTTAATAACTTGAAGAAGATAAGAATTAGCGCTACAGGTATTAAAACTTTTCCCGACAGTATGCAATTACTTAGCGATTTAATACAGGTAGAAGGAGAGCTTGATAAAGAATCGAATAGTGCTTTTGGTGTATTACCTGAAGAAAAGAAGAAATTAATAAAATGGTTTCCCAAAGCAAAGATTTGGATTTAATGACCAATAAGGTTAACTTTTAAACTCATTCCAAAATAAAAATGCTATAAAACAGACTTCATTTAAAATCTATTTCAATAATGAATCAACGTCTTCAAATTATTCAAAATAAACTCCGGCGATTAATCAGTTTAGATAAAGAGCATACTATTTTTGGGGCCTCTGCTTACAGCACAGTTGATAACGGACATAAATACAAACTCAATCCCACAATTACCTTAACAGAACTGGAAGAATTTGAAAAGAAATATCAAATCATACTGCCCGAAGAATACAAACTCTACCTTTCAACAATTGCAAATGGTGGTGTGGGACCACATTATGGCT
>JBASZP010000232.1:0-1982 GCA_049660965.1 Daejeonella sp.
GTTAAAAAATACCATCAAATCATAGGCAACAATTTTTAGCCTAGATTGTCCAAGTGCATCAGCTTTAGGTATTTCAACATCAATTTTAAAAGGTAGTTCATTACGCTTTTGTGAATTGAGCTTGGGCGAAATATCAAAATACCCATTCGGGTTATCTTCTTCTAGGAAGATTGCATTTTCAAGAATATCTTGAAACAAAGTTCTAAGGCTGTTTATGGGTTCCTTATAGTTTTTTAGCTCTGCAAGCATATCTCTTTTAATTTCACTTATTGTAATATCAAGATTGCTTAACATTTCCTGAATCTCATCTACTTGTGTGAGAATTGCCAAATTACCCGCTAACTGACTTTTTTCTATAGTTAACTGTTCGTAAGTGTTTTTAATGCTTTCTAATGCTCCTTTTTCATCAAGTTTTTTATATAGTTCACTTCGTTTTTTCTCCAATTTTGAGATCTCATCTAAAGTTTCCTTTATTGAAGATTCTAATTGCTTTTCCTTTGTAATTAAGAACTTGTTTCTGTTTTCAATAATTTCCTTTTTAAAGTTGGCTATCTCATCTAATGTCCTTGTGACAATATCGCCGAAAGTTTGTAAAACTTCGTTGTAAAGCTTTTGAATTTGTTTAGTGTCAATATCTTGGGAAAGTTGAAATGAGTCTCTTATTTTTTTATGCTTGTTAGCAAACGAATAGTATGTCTTGAGTTTTTCATTAATGCTTGTTGTTACTTCGATTAGTTGATTTTCAATATTCTTATAGTTCTCAAGAAATTTATAATCCTGAAGACTTTTTTCAAGTAAAGAAATGTTTTGTTCAATCTTTATACGTTCTGTTTTAAATTCCTCAATAGTTTTACCAGTATCTAATTTGATTTTATCTTGAAGGCCTTTTATTGTTTTGTTGTAGCTATCATATTCTTTAGCTAATTCATCATATCTGATTAAGTGTTTGGTTGATAGGTTAAGAAGAAAAAAATTGTATATAGCTATTTCCCGGACATTTGGGTTGTATGGTAAAAAGTTCAATGGGTCGACTCTTCTTTGGTTTTCTAAATCATCTTTTATGAAAAAACTCATTATGGTTCCAAACTTATTGCCTTCAAAAAAAACTTCACTGTTTTCTATTGGGAATAGTTTGTTAATCAAAATTTTTTTGAGTTCAGCTTTGCTGTATCCCTCTAACGAATTTTGCTTTGTGCCAAAATAAACTTTATCTTTTTCAGAAAAATATCTTTTTATATAATGAATTTCATCATCGATTTTAATCTCTAATATAATATTGTGTTTTTCTTTCCTCAGAAAGTCGTATTTCTCCTTTGAAAATCTTTTTTCTGATGAATCAGATAGTAAGACATAGTTAATAAGCCTAACTAATGATGATTTTCCAATACCATTAATTCCTCTTTGGTCTTTATCTCCAGAGTATTTACCCAATATTATATTTAAACCCGGCTCGAAAGAGAAAGGCTCCATTAATAGCTCTGTTTCAGAATATAGTTTTACTAACATTTTAATCAAATAAACTCGTTTGTTTGATGTTTTTTACAACAAGTTTTACTTTATACTCTTTTCTTTCGATAGCTCCACAAGAGTATAAAAAAGATAATGAGTTAAAGAACATGTCAGGCGTCCTTTTAGCCTCTTTCTTTAAAAATTTCTCTAATAAACTTTCAACTAATACAAAATCTTGCCCTTTGAGCTGTTCAATTAATTCAGCGCCCAAGACCATAATATTTAACCTTAAATCACTTTCAGGATGCGGTAGAATCATTTTCAGTATCGGTTTTTAATCCTATTAAGCATTGTTCAAAAATATAAACCAATATAGCTCTCACATAAAATATATATTCATCATCTCCATCAACAGAATACTTTGCCATGTATAGATTTGTAAGAGAATTCAACCTTACCTTAAAAGTGCCATTTGTTTGTAAATAATCATAAATAACTTTATGTTTGATTTTATCAATATCATCATCCTCATA
>JBASZP010000233.1:0-24792 GCA_049660965.1 Daejeonella sp.
TTTTAATCTTAGATGAGCCCACTTCCGGATTAGATCCAAATCAGGTTACAGGCATCCGGAATTTGATAAAAGAACTGGGTAAAACAAAAACCATTATTTTTTCTACACACATTATGCAGGAAGTAGAGGCGGTTTGCGATCAGGTAATTATTATTAATAAAGGACAAATTGTTGCCGATGATCTTTTAACCTCATTAAAAACAGCCTATAAATTAAATACACTGGAAGATATTTTCCGTCAGGTAACTGCATAACTATTTTTTTAAACAATAAACAACTATGAAATAGCAATTTACAATTACTTTTAATATTTTTTGGTTTATTATTTATTTGTTTTACTTTTGCCTCAAATTATAAATATAAACTGAAAGTTTTAAAAATCTTAAAAATGAAAAAATCATTAATCGTAATTTTATTTGCAGGAAGCATTTTTGCTGCAAATGCACAGACAAGTCCTAGTAGTGACGGAAAGATACTTAGTAAACATGGTTTTCCAATTAAACCGGAAGCCGGAGATTGGGGTGTTACCATAGATGCAACACCATTTTTAAAGTATGCCGGTAATTTCTTTTCTTTTAGAGATGGTGGTGACGAAAATCAGGCGCCTACTTATAATAACCTGAACAATCTTGGATCTGCCAATAACCCGGTTACAGTAACCGGTCGTTATTTCTTAGCAGATAATCGTTCTGTAGCAGTAGACTTTACATTAGGAATGAATTCAACTACCTCTAATGAAGTAAACATGGTTGATCCTGATCAATTTAATACAACAAAAATATCATACCAAAATATTGGTATTGGTGCTGCTTATGAATTTAGAAAGGGAATAGCAAGGATTGTGGGTTCTTATGGGCCGCATATTAGTATTGCTTCACTTTCTGCTCCAACTACATATGATGATATGGGAGTTGTTGTAACCCAAGGAGGTAAAGTTGAATTTGAAGATGGAGAAAATTCAGATAATAATACTACTATAAAAGGGGGCAATCAATTTGTTCTTGGAGTAGGCGGGTTTTTAGGTGTTGAGTATTATTTTGCTCCTAAAATCTCTCTTGGCGGCCGTTTTGCTTTAGATCTTAATTCTACATCTACAAGTAAACGTGTTAAAGAATTTTCAAATGGCCAAGATGATTCTCCAGTGGCAGAAAAAGGATCTGCATTTAGTTTAGGTAATAAAGCAGCCAGCAGTATATCACTTAATTTTTATTTCTAAAATAAAAATTACTTTATACAAAGCCCCGGGAATTTTCCCGGGGCTTTTTTGTTTAAAAATTTTTAGCTGGTTAATTTTGCATACTCTTTCCAATACAATACCTAAAAACAACCCGATCATTTCAGCAATTTGTTAAACCTTTTCTGCTTTAGGTATTATTGTGTTAATTTCGGCCTTAAACAACATTACATTGATCAGTATTCTTAATAAAGAAATAAGCGTTTTCTTCAGTTCAATGGCTGCTTATATCAGCATTGGCGTATTTCTTTTAGTAAGCGGGCTTTTGCTTTTCGTTTTCCCCGATTCCAGTATTTTAGATTATGGTTATGCAGGCCTGGATAGTTTTTTTAACATCACACCCTATCTTTTTATGTTTTTAATACCGGCCATCACTATGCGTTCTTTAGCCGAAGAGAAAAAAGAAGGTACCTTTGAATTGTTAGCCACCCGGCCCTTAACAGACTGGCAAATTGTACTGGGAAAATATTTCGGCTGTATACTCATTATACTTTTCGCGTTAATACCTACCCTGGTTTATTATATAAGCATTTACCAGCTCGGTATAAGTAAAGGTAATATAGATACCGGTGCTGTAATAGGTTCATACATTGGCCTGTTTTTATTGTGCGGGGCTTTTACCGCTATCGGGATCTTTGCCTCTTCGTTAAGTAAAAACCAGATCAGCGCATTTATTATTTCTGTTTTTCTGTGTTTTATCGCTTTCAGCGGTTTTGATTCGATCAGCCAGATCATTTTACTGCAAAGTATTGGAAATCACCTTACAGCATTAGGAATCAATGAACATTACCAGTCCATTAGCCGTGGTGTTTTAGATACCCGGGACCTGGTCTATTTTATAAGTTTCACTGCTTTATTCCTGGTCATTACAAAAACTGTTTTGGGGGGCCGGAAATGGTAAACTGCCGCAGGAAAGATTTTACACATCTGGCCATTTTTACCCTGATACTTATTGTATTAAACAGTTTAGGCTCATTTTTCTATACCCGTTTTGATTTTACGGCAGAAAAACGATATTCATTAACACCCATTACAAAATCAATATTAAATAATCTCAAAGAAGAGGTACAAATCACCGTTTACCTCGAAGGGGATTTCCCGTCAGGATTTAAACGCTTACACAATTCAACACGTGATCTGCTCACTGATTTTAAATCTTATTCAAACAATAAACTACAATTTACATTTGTTAATCCCACAGCCGGAAATTCAAAAGACCACCAAACCGCATTTGAAAATTTAGCCTCAAAAGGTATTCAGCCAACTAATTTAAGTGTTAAAACAGAAGACGGAATGTCACAAAAAATAATCTTTCCTGCCGCCTTAATCACATACAATGGCAAACAAATGCCGGTTAATTTACTGCAAAATAAATCAGGCGCCACACCCGAAGAAGTATTAAACAACTCCATTCAAAACCTGGAATATGCTTTTGCGAACGGCATTAAAAAAATTACCGGAGAAGGCAAAGCCCGTATTGGTTTTACAGAAGGCCACGGCGAATTGGATGACCAGCAATTGAATGACGCCATAAATTCCCTTTCCGATACTTATGAAGTTGGCCGGGTAGATTTAAATACTATCCCCTTTGCTGGCCTGGATAAATTAAAATTAATGGTTATTGCAAAACCCAATACAGCTTTTACCGAAGCAGAAAAATTTAAGATCGATTATTTCATCATGAATGGCGGACGCGTTTTCTGGGCTATTGACCAGGTAAATGCCGAACTAGATAGTTTAAGAGGTAAGGGAAACCAGTTAGCCTTCCCTAAGAAATTGAATTTGGATGATATGCTATTCAAATACGGAATTCGTATTAATTATGACCTCATTGCTGATATGAACTCTGCCCAAATTCCAATTAGTGTTGGAAATGTTGGCGGACAAAGTCAAATTCAGCTTTTACCCTGGTTATTTTATCCTGTTATTGTACCCAATTCCACTCATCCCTTAGTTAAAAATTTAGATGGAATTCGTTCCGAGTTTGCCAGTAGCATAGATACATTAGCCGTAAAAGGCGTTAAAAATACCATAATTTTGGCTTCATCGCCCTTTAATAAAAAAACAGAAATTCCTGCCATGCTTTCACTTCAAATGGTAGAACAGGAGCCCGATCCTAAATCCTTTCAAAGCAATCCTAAAATAATGGGGGTTTTGTTAGAGGGGAAATTTCCTTCAGATTTTAAAAACCGCCCCATTCCTGCCGGGATTTCTGAAGTTCCAAATCATCCTGCACAAAGCAAAGCCACAAAAATGATTGTAGTTGCTGATGGGGATATTCTTAAAAACCAGATCAGCGGTACAGACGGATCTGCATTTCCATTAGGTTATGACAGGTTTACCAAACAGCAATATGGCAATAAAAATTTCCTTTTAAACGTCGCCGATTACCTTACCGATGATTCGGATATTATCCAATTACGTAATAAAGAAATTAAGCTCAGGTTATTAGACAGAGCACGTATCCGCGACGAGAGAACTCAGTGGCAAATGCTGAATATCGGTTTACCCCTTTTACTATTGGCTATTTTCGGGCTGTTATGGCAGTATTATCGTAAGCGAAAATATGCCCGTTAAGTGTTTCCATTTTAAAGTATAGTTGATTAATTCTATATTAGAATCTAAAAAACATATTTGTATGGCTAAACAAAAAACTCCTCCTATTATACCTGATGAAATAGTGATGAATAAAATCTACTTGATCCGAGGAATAAAAGTAATGCTGGATGAAGATTTAGCAGAACTTTATGGAGTTGAAACCCGGCGGCTTAATGAGCAGGTTAAGCGTAATCCCGATAGGTTTCCAACTGATTTCATGTTTCAGTTAACCGAAGAAGAGTTCAAAAATTTGATGTCGCAATTTGCGACATCAAATGGATTAAGTGATAAAACCAGAGGAGGAAGAAGAAAACTACCTTATGTTTTTACCGAACATGGGGTGTTAATGATATCAAGTGTTTTAAACAGTCCAAGAGCAATACAGGTTAATATACAAGTGATGCGTATTTTTACACGTTTCAGGCAAATGCTTTCTGACAATACCCAAATGAAATTAGATATTGAAGATATCAAGAATAAAATTCATAATCAGAGTCAAAATATTGAAGTTGTATTCCAGTATTTAGATGAACTGTTAGAGAAAAAAGAAGAACCAAAAACACGAAAACGAATTGGGTTTAAACCAGATGATCTGTAATCAAAGCCAAGATATTCCATCATCTCAAATTATGTTAGTATTTTATTACCAACTATCAGGCAGGATTTTATATTTTTGACAAGCTATTCCCGCTTATACAATTTTAAACGCTTTATAATTAGGAACTATCCTAAACCTTTACTAACATTGTTTTTAAGTTAATTTGAATATGAGATTTATTGTTTCCACATCCACCTTATTAAAGCAGTTGCAGGCAGTTTATGGTGCATCAAGCAGCAGTACCGTTTTGCCGATATTAGAAAATTTCTTGTTTGAAATAAAAGATGGGGTATTAACTATTTCTGCAACAGATTTGCAAACCAGCATGACCACCTCTTTACCTGTAGAATCAAAAGAGAACGGAAAGATTGCTATACCCTCTAAAATACTTTTAGAAACCCTTAAAACCTTACCAGATCAGCCTATATCCTTTTCAGTTGATGATGCTACTTTTTCAATTGAAATAAGCGCAGGTGATGGTAAATACAAATTAAGCGGAGAAAATGGCGAAGATTTTCCTAAAATTCCCGCGGTAGATAATGCTTCATCAGTAACAATGGCTGCTGCTGTTTTATCTGAAGCAATTAATAAAACTCTGTTTGCGGTAAGTAATGATGAATTGCGCCCCGCGATGACCGGTGTTTACTGCCAGTTAAGCCCTGAGCATGTTACTTTTGTAGCTACTGATGCGCATAAACTGGTTCGTTACCGCCGTATGGATGCAAAATCAGCTTCGGCAGCCACATTTATTTTGCCTAAAAAAGCGCTTACCTTATTGAAAGCTTCTTTACCAACAGATGATGTACAGGTTTCTGTGGAATATAACAGTACAAGCGCATTCTTTAAGTTTGGAAACATTAATCTCATCTGTCGTTTAATTGATGAACGCTATCCGGATTATGAAGCCGTTATTCCGCAAAATAACCCTAATAAACTGGTAATTGACCGGAATTTATTTCTAAACTGTTTAAGACGTGTGGTTATTTTTGCCAATAAAACCACGCACCAGGTCCGATTAAAAATCACAGGCAGCGAGCTAAATATCTCATCAGAAGATATTGATTTTGCTAATGAAGCCCATGAACGCTTAAGCTGTCAGTATGAAGGTGAGGATATGGAAATTGGTTTTAACGCTAAATTCTTAATAGAAATGTTAAACAACTTAGGTGGTGAGGAAGTATTGCTGGAAATGAGCACACCTAACCGTGCAGGTTTATTAATGCCGCAAACTCATGATGAACAGGAAGATGTTTTAATGCTGGTTATGCCGGTAATGTTAAATAGCTACGCTTAAATCTTTTACCCATTCAATTTATTCTTAAAAAGAATGGGATTTTTACTTCACCTCGAACCAAAATAAAGACTCCTTGGAAATCATCACCAATATTTTAGATTTTGTTCTTCATATAGATAAGCATTTAGTTGAATTAGTTAAAGACTATAAAACCTGGACTTACCTTATCATATTTATAATCATTTTTGCTGAAACAGGATTTGTGATCACTCCTTTTTTACCCGGAGATTCATTATTATTTGCAGTAGGGGCTTTAATTGCCAAAGGAAATACCGGCCTTGATATTTATTTGATGTGTTTATTTTTATGTATTGCCGCAATTACCGGAAATACGGTTAATTATTATTTAGGAAACTATTTTGGTCCAAAAGTGTTTAAAGAAGGAAATAAAATACTTAGCCGGGATTATTACCTTAAAACCCAGGCTTTTTTTGCTAAACATGGTGGTAAAGCGGTTATTTTTAGCCGGTTTTTACCTATATTTCGTACTGTTGCCCCATTTGTAGCAGGAGTTGGTGGCATGGCAATGGGGCGGTATACTTTTTATAACATTATCGGGGGTGTATCGTGGATTGTAAGTTTTCTTGGAATTGGTTTTGTATTCGGCAATATCCCGGTTATTAAAGATAATTTTACAATTGTGGTAATTGTAATTATGGTACTTACGGTTTTACCGGTTATATATGCCGGGGTTAAATCAAAATTTTCAAAAAAATCTGATAGTTAATCTTCTTCCCGGCCAATAATTTTTCCTTTTTGAAAGAGATCATCTTCTTCTTCAATTTTTTTCTTGTCTTCATCAGTAAGATCTTTACGGGATAAATTAGTCAATTTTGGCTGTCCCGCATCTACCCAGGCTGAATACCAAAAGCTCCCAACCGCTAATATAGATGCCCGCATTTGCCGTTCAACCATACCATTCATTGCATCATGATATACCTTTGAATATTCCTCTGAATATTGTTTTTCAACTTTACCTTTTCGTTGTCCAAAACTATATTTATGGTCTGAGGGGAAAATTTTGCTTAATCTGGCCTCTATCAGTAATACTGAATCTTTATATTGATACGTATTTTTTACTATCTTCCAGGCTTCTTTCCCGGGATTTTCAATGTACTGTGCTTTTCCTACATAATAATCATACTGATCTGCGAATAGTTCCGGCAAGCGGCTTTCCCAAAAAGCATGAATACCAACCTGATTGGATAATTGCCCGTTATAATTTTCTGTAGTATGTAAAGGCACATGAGCATCAGAAACATAATGGCCTAAATCAGCGGAAAAGCGTAATATTCTGGAAGAATCACGTTCCTGAAAAGCTCTAACCAATGAATAATATGTTCTTTCAATTTGCCATGGGACGGTTCCGTTTTCATATAATGTTTTCTCAGAATATTTTGCTACTGCATCATTCCATTTTTGTGGTAGGCTGTCAAATGGCGAGGCTCCGTATCTGTCAGCATCTAAAAAATGCCTGGGCGCTTCGGCTGAATCTGCATAACGTCGTTTATCCGGATCAACCGCATGTTCAGTAATAAAATTGATATTGCTTTTATAAAATTTGATCATTCCGCCGGGTAACGTAAAAACTGCAAGTTGATTAATACGCTGATGAGCAAAAAATCCCCATGAAGAGCAAACTAAAATGCCGACTATTAATACTAAGAACTGAAGTGCTTTTTTACCCATACCTAAAAATATAAAAGTTTTAACATAAGATCATTAAAATGGGATGAGATATTCATAATTAAAGCCAGTTTCTTTATAATTTTACCTAATTTTTTTAAATCTGTTTTGGATATTCAAATAATCAGGCTATATTTGCAATCCTTAAAAAAGGATAAGGTCATAAAAATAAGCTAATAAATGGCAAATCATAAATCATCAATAAAAAGAATAAGATCTAATGCTGCAAAGCGTTTGCGTAATCGTTATCAGGCTAAAACTACCAGAACCGCTATTAAAAGATTGCGTACTACAACTGATAAAGCCGAAGCTACGCCACTTTTAAGCAAAGTAATTTCTATGCTTGACCGTTTAGCAAAAAAGAATGTAATCCATAAAAATAAAGCTTCAAACAATAAATCTAAGTTGACAAAGTTTGTTAATGCATTAAAATAAACTTCTCAACTAAAGCTTAAAGATTTAAAAGGTTTCGATTTTATCGAAACCTTTTTTGTTTTGCGTATTTTTTTTACTTTTAGTTATGAAATCTTATGATCAAAAAATTACCATTAAATTCTGGGCAGAAGAAGATCGCCCGAGAGAAAAATTAGCTGCACAAGGCAGGCGTTCCCTTACTGAAGCGGAATTAATTGCTATTTTAATTGGTTCCGGCAATACAAATGAAAGTGCTGTTGAACTTAGTAAACGTATTCTGCACAGTTGCAATAATGATTTAAATTTACTCAGTAAGCTTAGTATTCATGAACTCTCAAACTTTAAAGGTATTGGCGAAGCTAAAGCGATAAGTATTATTGCAGCACTTGAATTGGGCAGGCGGCGAAAAGAAACTCCTTTAGCACCACGTATTCAAATAAGTAGCAGTAAAGATGTTTATCAGGCAATAATTGCTCAGTTTTCAGATCTAAACCATGAAGAATTTTGGATTTTATTGTTAAATCGCGGGAATAAAATTACTTCAAGACATTTAATAAGTAAAGGCGGCCAGGCTGCAACCGTGGCCGATCCGAAGATAATTTTCAATACTGCTTTACAAAATCATGCAGCTTCAATTATTTTAGCGCATAACCATCCATCCGGAAATTTAAAACCAAGTCAGGCAGATTTAGATTTAACACGCAAGTTAAAATTAGCCGGTCAGTTACTGGATATTCCGGTTATAGATCATTTAATTCTTACTGATAACGGTTTTTATAGTTTTGCAGATGAGGGAATATTATAAGGATTTTGATTGAAGATTAGTTCCATTAAAATCTATTTTATTCTGTCGGCTTTTGGATTAAGACTTAATACACAACTTCCAACTGAATTTCTATCTTTGCCATTTATCATTTTTAGCACATGAAAATTTCCTATAAATGGTTGAAGCAATTCATCCAGACTACTAAAAATCCACATGAAATTTCACTTATTTTAACCAATATTGGTTTAGAAGTAGAAAGTTTAGAAAAAGTACAATCTGTACGCGGAGGTTTAGAAGGATTAGTAATTGGTTATGTGACAGAATGTACACAACACCCAAATGCCGATCGTTTGAAAATAACTAAAGTTGATGTTGGGTTAGGGGAAGATATTCAAATAGTTTGTGGTGCAAATAATGTAGAAGTAGGACAAAAAGTGGTTGTTGCGCCAGTAAACACAACCGTTTATCCAACAGCGGGAGAGCCTTTTAAGATCAATAAGTCAAAAATACGGGGTGAAGTTTCCGAAGGGATGATCTGTGCAGAAGATGAAATTGGTTTGGGCTCAGACCATGAGGGGATTTTGGTTTTAAATACTGATGCAAAAATCGGATCAAGTGTTAGAGATTATTTTAAAATTGAGGATGATTTTTTATTCGAAATTGGTTTAACTCCAAACCGGGCAGATTCCGCTTCACATCTAGGAGTTGCAAGAGATCTGGCCGCATATTTAAAAACAATCATTACACTACCCAATGTTTCCCAATTTAAAACGGATAATCAGAATTTGATAATTCCTGTAATTGTAGAAGATCGGGAAGCCTGTCCGCGTTACTCATCATTAACAATAAGTGGAGTTAGCATAAAAGAATCCCCGGATTGGTTGAAAGAGAAATTGAATGTGATTGGTATAAGACCTATTAATAATGTGGTAGATGTAACTAATTATGTTTTGCATGATCTGGGTCAGCCTTTACATGCTTTTGATGCAGATGAAATTGCCGGTGGAAAGATTGTTGTAAAAAAATGTAAGGAAGGAACCATTTTTAAAACCCTGGATGATGCAGAGCGA
Organism: Daejeonella sp.; assembly: GCA_049660965.1. Taxonomy (GTDB): domain Bacteria; phylum Bacteroidota; class Bacteroidia; order Sphingobacteriales; family Sphingobacteriaceae; genus Daejeonella. Next base: position 9,661 of record JBASZP010000233.1, read on the forward strand.
AAATTATCTGAAAACGACCTAATGATTTGTGATACAGAAAAACCTTTATGTATTGCCGGTGTTTTTGGCGGATCAGAATCCGGAGTAAAACAAAATACCACAAAAATATTTTTAGAAAGCGCTTTATTTAATTCAGTTTCAATACGCAAAACATCTAAACGGCATGGTTTAAAAACAGATGCTTCTTTTCGCTTTGAGCGGGGAACAGATTCGGAAATGACTGTTTTTGCTTTAAAAAGGGCCGCTCTTTTAATTAAAGATCTGGCAGGCGGGCAAATTTCTTCTGATATTTCTGATGTTTATCCAAATCCAATATCTTCCTTTAAGGTTAATGTTACTTATATAAATGTTAACCGGTTAATTGGTAAATCAATTCCGCACGATGAAATCAAATCTATTTTAACTGGTTTAGGTATTACTATTTCTGCAGAAAATAAAGATGGTTTAAATCTTTTAGTTCCTAGTTTTAAAGTGGATGTAACCCGGGAAGTAGATATTATTGAAGAGATTCTGCGAATTTATGGATATGATCGTATTGAAATACCAACGCAAATAAGGGCTTCATTAAATTACGCATCAAAACCCGATAAAGAACTGATACAAAATCAGATCGCGGATTTATTGACCAATAATGGTTTTAATGAAATACTATCTAATTCATTAACCAAAATTTTATATTCTAATAATCCGGAAACAGCGGTAAAAATTTTAAATCCGTTAAGCAGTGATTTGGAGGTAATGCGCCAAACTTTACTTTTTTCTGGTTTAGAGGCTATATCTTATAACCAAAATCGTAAACAAACCGATTTAAAATTATATGAATTTGGTAAGATATATAATTGGGATGGTGGAGGATATAAAGAAAATCAGCGTTTGGCCATTTATATGACAGGAGCTAAAGTATCGGAAAACTGGAATAACAAATCTTCTCAGCTAACTTTTTACAACCTGAAATCTGTTGTTGATGGTATTATTAAAAAATTAAACATAAAAGATCTAAGCTCTTCGGATACTAAAAATCCAAATTTAGCGGAAGGAGTAAGTTATCATAAAGGTGAAAAAACCCTTATTGATTTTGGAAGAGTTTCCAAATCCGTTTTAAAACAATTAGATATTTCTACAGAAGTTTATTATGCTGATTTTGACTGGGACCTAATACTAAAATCCATTCGGAATAATAAGATCCTTTATAAGGAAGTTTCTAAGTTTCCGGCTGTTCGCAGAGATTTGTCCATATTATTGAAGAAAGAAATTTCTTTTGAACGTCTGAAACACATTGCCCAAAAAATAGAAAAAAATCTTTTAAAAGAAGTAAACATATTTGATGTTTATGAAGGCGATAAATTGCCGGAAGGAAAAAAATCATATACATTAAGTTTTATTATTCAGGATGAGGAAAAAACCTTGACGGATAAACAAATAGACAATATTATGCAGAAATTAATTGTTAATTTTGAAAAAGAGGCGGGTGCGGAGATTAGAAAGTGATTGAAGAATGAGAGAATGGAAGAATGAGTGAAGAAAAGAATGAGTTAATGATAGAATAATTTAATTTGTCCTTTAATCTTCTTTCATTGAAATAAATAGAATATGACAGTAGCAGATCAACTGGATAAAGTAGCAGATAAAACCACAAGATTAATAGATTTGTGCGCTGCTTTACAAGAAGAAAATGATTTGTTAAAATTAGAAAATCAATCCTTAAAAGTAGGGTTAGAAGTTAGTAAAAACAAGACGAATGACTTTGAAGAGAAGATCAGTGCTCTCACATTGGCACGCTCATTAGAGAACTTATCAGGCAGAGAATTAGCGATTGATGAAAAAAGTCTTGACATAAAGCAAAAAATTAGCGAATTTGTACGCGAAATAGATAAATGTATTGTATTGCTTAAAAAGTAATACTTAGTGAAAATAAGCTTAAATGGGAGAAATCTCCATAAAAATAAATATTGCTGACAGAGTTTATCCCTTAAAGGTAAACATGGAAGAAGAAGAATTAATACGAAGAGCGGCTAAATTAATTAACGATCGCATAAAAGAATACCAGGATAATTATGCGGTTAAAGATAAACAGGATTTATTATCCATGTGTGTTTTACATTACGCAACAGCAACATTAAAAGCTGAGAAAAAAGTAATAAATGAGGATACACAAATAACAGATAAAGTTTATCACTTAGATCAGCTTCTAACAGATTTCTTTTCAAAGTAATATCATTCTTTTGCAAACCAAGGCTCTAAAAACAATAATCGCTGTAGGTTTTTAAGTTTCACTAATTAAAGCTTAACGTTTCAGTATCAGGAAGAGTTGTGCCATCTTTCAATTGCATAAGCATTTGATCATCACAAATTAAACCTAAAGCTGAGGTTTTTCAATACATAAGATCTGGAAATTTTATGTGATTTTTTTATTTAATATAAATTATGAATAGTATACTTTACATTTTATTAGGATTAGTAATTGGAATAGTTATCGGCAGATACCTGTTAATAAGATTACTTAAAAAGCAGGAAATTGCAGCTCAAAACAAGGTTAAGATAATACTTAAAGAAGCAGAAAGCAATGCGGAAATATTGAAAAAAGATAAACTCCTGGAAGCAAAAGAAAGATTCCTGCAAATGAAAACCGAACATGAGCAGGAAATTACCACCAAAAACAATACCCTCAATCAAAGGGAAAACTTGATGAAACAAAAAGAGCAATCAATGAATCAGAAGCTCGAGAACATGAATCGTAAAGAACAGGAGTTAGATAATGCGAAGAAAAACCTGGAAAAGCAAACAGAAATTGCCTTAAAAAAACAGGAAGATGTTGACGTTCTGAAAAACCAGCACGTTCAGCAATTAGAAACCATTGCCGGGTTATCCGCAGCAGACGCAACAAACCAGTTAGTAGATACCTTACGTGAGGAAGCCCGTACAAAAGCCATGATACAAATTAAAGATATTGTGGATGAAGCCAGGCTAACAGCAAGTAAAGAAGCCAAAAAAGTGGTTATACAAACCATACAGCGTACGGCTACTGAAAGCGCTATTGAAAACACAGTTTCTATATTTAACATTGAAAGTGATGAGATCAAAGGCCGGGTTATTGGGCGTGAAGGAAGAAATATACGTGCTTTAGAAGCCGCAACAGGTATTGAAATAATAGTTGATGATACACCTGAAGCCATTATTCTATCTGGTTTTGATCCGGTAAGGCGCGAAATTGCCCGTTTGGCATTACATCGTCTGGTAACTGATGGTCGTATACATCCAGCACGTATTGAAGAAGTTGTAGCTAAAACCAAAAAGCAAATTGAGGATGAAATTGTAGAAATTGGCGAACGTACAGTTATTGATCTCGGAATACATGGCGTACACCCCGAACTGATCCGTATGATCGGCCGAATGCGCTATCGTTCATCTTACGGACAAAATCTATTACAACACTCCCGTGAGGTTGCTAATTTCTGTGCAACCATGGCTGCGGAACTCGGCTTAAATGTGAAACTGGCAAAACGTGCCGGTTTACTGCATGATATTGGCAAGGTACCTGATGATAACCCGGAATTACCACACGCCATTTTAGGTATGCAATTAGCTGAAAAGTATAAAGAACATCCTGAAGTTTGTAACGCCATTGGCGCACATCACGATGAAATTGAAATGACTTCCATGATCTCGCCTATTATACAGGCTTGCGATGCTATTTCCGGTGCACGTCCCGGTGCACGCCGTGAAGTGGTAGAAAGTTACATCAGAAGATTAAAAGAATTAGAAGCTTTGGCCTTATCTTATCCGGGAGTAGAAAAAACCTTTGCCATACAGGCAGGCAGGGAATTACGCGTAGTGGTAGAAAGTGAACGCATCAGCGATGCCGCCGCAGAAATTTTGGCTGCCGATATTTCTAACCGCATACAAACAGAAATGACTTATCCCGGGCAGATTAAGGTAACAGTAATTAGGGAAACAAGGTCGGTTTCTTATGCGAAATAGTTTGTTGTATGTTGTTTAAGGATATTTATAACTCATGATCATTTTTGGATTAAGCAGTGAAAAACAGGTTGAACATTTTGAATTAATTGGATCTTCCTGCCCAAGTTGTAGTAAAGCAGAAAGTTTGCGTGCTATTGGGTTTATCCGTTACGCCCATGTTTGGTATATTCCCATGTTTCCCGGTGGAAAACGGGCTGTTGCTATTTGCAGCCATTGCCAATATTGTATGCAGGGCCGTGAAATCCCCGCTAATATTGCTTCGCAGCTACAACAATGCAGGGAAGAGATAAAATACCCCTGGTATTACTGGAGCGGGTTAATGGTTATTGCAGGTATTGGACTGTTTGGTAGCTTATTAAGTTTATTTAAATAGGATATGTATATTAGTACTTTAATAGTTATAAAATAGATAGTTTATATTTTTGACTATTCTATTTATACAATTTCAGTATTGAAAATTCTCCAAAAAGAAAACTCTGATTAATAACTTAACTTATGTCAAGGCAAACTTCCCGTCCGGTTGATGCTTATCTCGATAAATATGCGGAAAGCCATCAAAATCATACTAATAAAACCATTCACTGGATTTGTGTACCCTTAATTGTATTCAGTTTATTCGGTTTGGTTTGGGCCATTCCATTTCCATACCTTGGTTTTTTAGGAAGATACAATGGATTTATTAACTGGGCCTCCTTTTTAATGGCTTTTTCTATCTTTTATTATTATAAACTTTCTCCCATATTATCTTATGCCATGCTGCTGGTTGTGATGATTTTTGCAGCGGGGGTTGTAGGATTGGAGAAGCTGCATAATCTTAATAACTGGCCCCAAATGTGGCAGGTTTGTTTAGGTATTTTTATATTATCCTGGATCGGGCAATTTATTGGCCATAAAATAGAAAGGAAAAAGCCATCTTTCTTAGATGATATTAAATTTCTGTTGATTGGTCCTATCTGGCTTTTACATTTTTTGTTTAAAAAAGCTGGTATAAAATATTAAGTTTATAAAATGTTCAGACTATCTTTCATCATCCTATTATTCTGCGGTTTAAACCTTCATGCACAGGAAAACTCTTCTAAAAGAATTATGCTTAATGAGAAAAGCATTGTGAAAGATTCTACCGGTTACCAATACCCTTACATCGTATGGACCAAACTTTTTCAAAGTGGAAATTATGGTTTAAAACCTAAAAAAGCTGAAGGAATAGAACCGGAATTTGTGATGTATGAACTATCTGAGGAAGAGAAAACAAAGCAGATGGAGTCTTTGCCTAAACCCGGGGAAACTTCTTTTTTTACAACCGGAAGCAAGTTAAAAAACTTTAAGTTTACTGATATAAAAGGTAATAAGTATAATTTGGAAGAACTTGCCGGGAAAGTTGTGGTGTTAAACTTTTGGTTTATTAATTGCCCTCCCTGTAGAATGGAAATACCAGAACTTAATAAAATGGTTTTAAGTTATAAGGATAATCCAAACGTAGTTTTTCTGGCTATCGGATTAGATGAAAAGTACGAAATAGAAGAATTCCTTAAACGATCCCCATTTATTTATAACATTACTGCTCAGGGTAAATGGCTGGCCTATAAATATGGCGTTCAGTCATTTCCTACCCATGTGGTGGCAGATCAAACCGGAAAAGTTATCTTTCATACGACCGGATTAGCCATGAATACTGTTTATTGGGTGAATAAATCTATCAATACAGCTTTGCAATCATCAAAGGCAGAGAATTCCGGTAATTAGGTTACCTGTTATTTTCTGCTTAACACCTTTTTAACACTATACTCACCTATCCTTAATCAACAGCTAACACAGGCGTAATATTAGCATAATACTTTTGCTGGAAATAAATAACCATGCAATTAAAAGCTAAGCTACGTTTCCCTGTTTTAGTATTATTCTTCAGTTTATTAAGCATTACCCTTTATGCCCAGCAAACGGGTAAAATTGTAGGTAAGGTAACTGATAAAAAAACCGGTGAGACTTTAATCGGCCTTAGTGTAAAAGTTTCAGGAAGTTCCGCAGGTACATCAACAGATATAGAAGGACGTTTTGTGCTGGCTAACCTTACTCCTGGTAAATACAGTTTAACGTTATCTTATGTTGGTTATCAGCCTAAAAACATTACTGACATTGATATTGCGGAGGGTAAAACCGAAGTGCTGGATGTGGTGATGGAAGAAGCCTCCACACAGGAATTGTCTGAAGTTGTAATAACCTCTACTGCACATCAGGAATCTATCAGCGGTTTATTTGCCAGGCAGAAAACGAATATTAGTATTTCTGATGGTATATCTTCTGATCAGATCAAACGCTCTCCGGACAGGAATACAAGTGAAGTGCTTAAACGCGTCAGTGGAACCAGTATACAGGATAATAAATTTGTCATTGTACGGGGTTTAAGTGACCGGTATAATTCAACCATGTTAAACAATGCGGTTCTGCCCAGTACCGAGCCTGATAAAAAGGCTTTTTCTTTTGATATTATCCCATCCAGCTTAATTGATAATATCATTATTAATAAAACAGCTTCGGCTGAATTACCCGGTGATTTCTCCGGGGGTTTGGTTCAGGTGATTACAAAGGATATTCCCGACCAGAACTTTATCAGTTTACAGACCGGTTTGGGTTATAATTCCCAGTCTACCTTTAATAAATTCAGGTTATCCGACAGGGGTAAATATGAACTTTTAGGTTATACAGATCAGGAAAGCAGTATTCCTAAAGGTATTCCATCAACAAACCGGTACAGAACGTATACTAATGATGAGAAGATCAGTGCGGGGAAGTTGTTTTTAAACCGGTATAACATCAATAACTTCAATTCATCCTTTCCTTCCCAATCATTACAGGCCAATTTAGGTTTAACACACAGGTTTGAAGATGATGCTAATTTTGGCGTTATTCTATCCTTAACCTATCGTAATGGTGAGAGCATTACTAAGGCAGAACGCTTTGATTATGAATCTTCGCAACAGCAGTTTGATTTTAAGGATAAGGTATTTAAATCAGGTTCTTCTGTGGGCGCTCTGGCTAACCTCGCTTTTATAAAGGGGAAAAACAAATTCGCTTTTAAAAATATCTATAATATCTCTGCGGATAACTCCTATACCGAACGGACGGGTGTACAGTTCTTTGAAAAGGATTCTATTCGGGGTTTCTCTTCAGACTTAGTGAGTAAATCTTTATTAAACTCTCAATTAGAGGGCGAGCATAAACTAAACTGGAAGGATATAAAGGTCAACTGGAATTTGAATTATACTTATTCGGACAGGTTACAGCCAGATCTGAAATCGACTAATTATCGCCTGGATTATGACCAGGGCGCTACAGAATATGAGGCCATTGTTCCAAATGGTACTGCCTCTCGTACAGATGCCAGCAGGTTTTTTTCTGCGATGTTTGAGGATAGTTATGGAGGAAGTACGAATATCACCCTGCCTTTTACCTTTCTGAAAGAGAAGAGTAACTTAAAACTGGGCGCTTTTAAACAATATAAATTAAGGGATTTCAGTGCACGTAAATTTGGTTATATCAAGAGCTTCGGTTCTTTTGATGCCAGTTTATTATACCTGCCTTATAACCAGATATTCGACCCGGTTAATGTAAACTCCAATGGTTTTATTATGGATGAGGGTACAGAAAACTCCGACAGGTATGATGCAAAATCTGATATTAACGCAGCTTATATTCAACTCGATAATAAGTTCGGATCTAAAACCCGTGTGATATGGGGAGCGAGGATAGAAGATGCCTACCAGTCCGTTAATACCTTTGATTTTTCGGGTGCAAAACTGAAGGTAGAGAATACCTACCTGGATATTCTGCCTTCTTTAAATGCAACCTACAGTTTAAGCGAAAAGGTAAACATTCGTTTCTCCGCATCGCAAACTGTTACCCGTCCGGAACTTCGAGAGCTGGCTAACTTTGGTTTTTTTGATTATGTTTCCAAAAGAATATTGCAGGGAAATCCTGATCTGAAAAGAAGCCAGAACACTAACCTGGATCTGAAGTATGAACTGTATCCGGGTAACGGACAAATAGTCTCTGTTTCGGGGTTTTATAAATATTTTAAGAACCCAATTGAGCAGATCGTTTCATCAGGGAGTGTGAAGAACATCACTTTTCAGAACGCGAACTCTGCTACAACCTATGGTTTTGAAGTTGAGTTTAGAAAGAAACTGAATTTTTTAAACGGGGGCGAGTTTTTAAACAACCTGGTTGCTTATGCCAATGCTTCGGTGATCATATCTACGGTTAATTTGAACAGTCTGGTTTCCGAGATCACTTCCCGGTCATTGCAGGGGCAGTCTCCTTACCTGGTTAATGCCGGATTACAGTACAGCAATATCCAAAATGGCTTGTCATTTAATTTATTGTATAACCGGATAGGTAACCGCATTGCGGAGGTAGGTTACCAGGGTTACCCGGATGTATATGAGAAGGGACGGAACGTGGTTGATTTCCAGATCAGCAGGAAAGTATTAAAAGCAAAAGGGGAACTGCGCTTAAACCTTTCGGATATTTTAAATGAAAAAATACTTTTCTACCAGAACCTGGATGATCATAAGACTTACCAGGCTGAGAATGACAATATATTAAATACTGCAAGGGTTGGGCGTGGCGCATCGCTGTCATTTATCTATAATTTTTCGTTGAATAGGAAGTAAGTGTTCATATTTCCTTAACGGGTAGTTAGCGGAATAATAATACAGGGCTAACATTCAGTAAATATTGGAGGTGTAATTTTATAAAAAAATAAATCAGATATGAAACCGACAAAACTAATCTTATTCATGGCGCTAAGCATCTTAGCTTTTAGCGCATGCCGTAAAACTACTGAAGAACCGGATCCGGTTAAGACGCCTAAACAAGCCGAAGTGCTTAGCGGGGAAATTACCGCAAGCAAAGTATTAACCGCAGACCGGGTATGGGTATTAAATGGTTTTGTGGTGGTTAAGAATAATGCAATACTCACCATTGAACCAGGAACGGTTATTAAAGGTGGCGTGGGTCAGAAAGGCGCTTTAATCATTGATAAAGGATCAAAAATTATGGCTGATGGAACTAAGGACAAACCCATTGTATTTACCTCGGGAAAGGCTGCCGGCAGCCGTGGCCCGGGAGACTGGGGCGGAATTTTACTGGTTGGCCGTGCGCCCACAAACCGCAGCACTCCTGTGCAGGTTGAAGGTGGTGTAGGCATCACTTATGGTACGGATAATATTCCGGATGATAATTCGGGTATTCTGCGTTATGTGCGTATAGAGTACGCGGGTATTGGAACTAATGACAGTGAAATTAATGCTTTAACCCTTTATGCCATAGGCAGCGGAACCATACTGGATAATATCCAGACATCTTATGCGAATGATGATGCCTTTGAGTTTTTCGGGGGTACGGTTAAGGCTACCAACCTGGTGGCTTATGCAACCGCTGATGATGATTTTGATTTTGATTTCGGATATAATGGTTCCATCCAGTTCGCGATGGCTTTAAGGGACCCTAAATTTGTGGATGCGGTTGATGCGGGTAACGGGATAGAGTGTGATAATGATAAAGATGGAACGGATGCGCTCCCTGTAACCCATCCAAAATTGTCTAACCTTACCCTTATTGGTCCAAATAATGCTATGGGTACGGCTACTAATCATAATTATGGTAACCGCTGGAGAAGGGGTACAAAGTTCACTTTTAATAATTCCATTATTTTAGGCGCTCAGAAGGGTGGTTTCTCCATTGAGTCAGATAAGTCGGCTGCTTTTTATAAGGATGGCGCTTCTGAATTTAAAAACAATCTGCTTGCTCCTTTTGCAAGTCCTTTTGTGAGTAATTCGGGTGTATTTACCGCGGCAAACATGCAGGCAAAAGCTATTGCAGATGGCTGTACAGCGCTCCTGGCAGCTGAAGTTAACTTAACAAATCCCTTTAGTTTAACTACCCCTAACTTTTTACCACTTGCAGGCTCCCCTGCATTAACAGGAACTTTTGCAGCAACAGCCGGGGCAGGCGCTGTTACCTATCGCGGCGCTTTTGGTACTACTGACTGGACCGCAGGCTGGGTAAACTGGGATCCTCAAAACAAAGTATATTAAAATATTATCTGCTGCTCATACTGTTTAAGTTTGGTTAGTGAGGACCCCGCGAAAGCGGGGCTTTTTGTTTAAACAGATTACCAATGTTTTTCCCGGGCGGGTCGCGATTCTGGTGAGGCGGATAGAGATTCTGCCAGCAACGATGCCGATTCCGCTAGCGACGGTGCCGATTCTGCTGACAACAGTAGCGATTCTGCCGACAACGATGCCGATTCTGCCAGCGACGGTAGCGATTCTGCTGATGACGGAAGTGATTCTGCCGGCAACGGTGACGATTCAGCCAGCAACGATGCCGATTCCGCTGGCAACGGTGTCGATTCTGCTGGTGACGGTGTCGATTCTGCTGATGACGGAAGTGATTCTGCCAGCGATGGTCGCGATTCTACCAGCAACGGTAATGATTCTGCTGGCAACGGTGTCGATTCAGCTGCTACGGAGGTCTACACAGCCGGAGCGGAAGGCGATTCGGCTACGGCGGAGGTATACTCAATTGGGGCGGTTGCAGTTTGGATAGCAATATAGATATTTTACAAGTGGTGGGCGCTACTTTACAGGAAACGAGTTATTTAAAGCACACAAAATTCTGCATATTTATTGGGAATGGGGAGGGTTAGATTAGTTATTTTTTAACATAGAATGCAATGGAGTATAAATCATTTTATCAAATCACTTAAGTAGATTTGCGGCATATAATATTATAGTTTATGGAGGGTATCAAAGATTTTATAGAAGATGTTAAATCGAGGTTTGCAAACCCATTTATTTCATCGTTTATTATAGCATGGTTTTTCTGGAATTGGAAAATTCCAATGACATTGATATTTTATAATCAAGATCAGTTATATATAGATGGGTATAAGTCTTATATTGATGTGGTTTTAGAAAATTCAACACCTATAAATTACTTTGGCGTACCATTAATAATTGCTTTTCTTTATGTATTTGTTTTTCCTCATTTTAAAGCCTTTATAAGGTTGACTCATGCTAAAATATCATCAAAAAACGATGATGATATTCTTGAAGCCACGAAAGAAGGAGTAATGCCTGTTAAAAAATACATCAAGCTTAAAAAAGATAATGAAGTATTAAATTTGGAATTAACGAAATTAGTTCAAAATGAAAGTGATGTTGTTAATCAAAATGAATCTTACAAAGTTGTAATACAGGAATTAAAAGACAAAACCAAAGTAGATAAAAATTCAATACATAATTTCCAAAATAAACTTAATTTGTATAAATCTTTTAATAGCATAACACTATTAGAAGGGAAGTGGGATGTTGTAATTCAGAAATCATCTAATGAGACTTCAAGCAAATTTTGGCATTTTACTTCAAGGCATGTGGATATTGGAGGAAGAGAGTATAAGGTGCAAACCATAATTGGTGATCCTGAAACTGGGCAAATATTTTTAATATTAAATGACGAATCAGTTGGGAGTGTTTTATTGAGAATGTATCATTTTACTATTAATAAAGCTTGCAACATCATTGAAGGTTATAATGTAAATGATAAGAAAATACCAATAAAAATGAAAAAAATTAGACAGTAATAGTTCTAATATGATTCCTAAATTCTTTTTTGCTGAAAGTTCGGAAATGATAAAACCTATCCTTTTAACGCTAATAGGTGGATTTATAATTTGGATTGCAAATACCTTGCATAATTACTTTATAAAGGTTAGACCTAGGCTTTATGTTTCCACTAATAAAATATTATACAATCAGCATAGAGATAATTATGGGTTATTCTCTTTTGAATACATGTGTGAAATAAAAATAAAAAATAATTCAAAATATCCAGCTGAGCGTATCCACATAATTTTTCCAGAATTGCAAAGTATATCTGATAAACCTTCAGAGACTTTATTAGAGGCTAACAATCATTTGGAGAGTTATAAAATATTAGATCTTACAACATCTTTAATAATAAAGGTACCCGTAGAAAAAGTATGTCATGTAGAATATGAAAATGATATACGAGTTATAACCCCTGGTACTATAATGCCGGATCCTCCTGAATATTTCAAGCCAGATGCTTTAAAGCACATTATATTTATATTGAAGTACAAGAGTGAAAATAATAAAGTTCTATATACTGTTTATCAAAATAAAGAAGGATTAGAATTAAATAAAATATTTTTATTCAATCCTTTGTTTTTTGTAAACATTAAGTTTTTTAGAAGAATTATCTTACGTTAATTGTGTCCTGTCAGGTGTTTCCACCTAACAATTTGCACTTTTATGGGTAATTTTTTATTTGTTATGTAAGTGCAAAGGGAATTGAATCACCTTTTTATTACTTAGTTTAGCATGCCTTCGGAACATACTGAACAGCAGATTTTAATGTATTAATAGGATATAAATGAAAGAAACAGAGTCTTTTTATCCGTCAAATAAACAGCAATGGAGAGAATGGCTGCAGGAAAATCATGCTAAAAAACAATCGGTTTGGTTGATTCTCTATAAAATGAAATCTGGTATGCCAACAATCTCCTGGAGCGAAGCAGTTGACGAAGCGCTTTGTTTTGGCTGGATTGATAGTAAAGCGAAGCCTGTTGATGGAGAAAAATACATGCAGTTTTTCAGCAAACGAAAAGATCTTAGTACCTGGTCAAAAGTGAATAAAGAAAAAGTCCGGAAATTTATTGATGATGGAAGTATGACCAGCGCAGGTTTAGAAAGTATAGAAATTGCAAAACAAAACGGCTCCTGGATAATTTTAGATGAAGTAGAAGCTTTTATAATTCCTACCGATCTGGAGAAAGAATTTGAAACCAAACAGGGTTCAAAGGAATTTTTCCTGGGTTTGAGCAAATCTGTCAGGAAAAGTATGTTGCAGTGGCTTGTACTTGCTAAACGGCAAGAAACTCGGCAAAAAAGGCTTATTGAAATAGCAGAACTTGCAGGTAAAAAGCTTAAACCCAAACAATTTTGATAAAAGAAAAAAGACTTATTGTTTGCTGGCAGGTGTAAAGGGAATTGAAAATTCTTTTTATTACTTAGCCCGGCATGTTCTTCGGAACATACCGAACAGCAGATTCTCGCTGATAAACCCTTGCGCAGACAAAAGTTATTCTATCTTTTTAAAACGTATCCTTGTTTTTTCTTTAGTAATTAATACTAATTCTTTTAGTGTTAATTTTTCAATAGTATAAACAATTTTAGATTTATTTAAATACTGGGTAGTTTGAAATTTTAAAAAAACTGTTAAATCAGTATTTGTTCCCATAATTTGCGAAACAGGAATACTCACAGTATTATATCCTAAACAGGTTATGGAAAGTGTTTTAAATATCTTTGAATTATATATAGAAATATTAGCCTTGCCGAGGGTATCAGAGTAAAAAGCTACAAGTAGATTATCTTGATTGTCTTTTAATCCACAAAATGCAAAGTAAAGTGGTTTGTTATTATCTTCAGCATCATATACTTTAATAAATATTTGTCCTATATCTCTAGTTTTTGTTTTCTTTTTAGCAAGTATATATCTTGAGCTATCCTGATTGGGAATATGCTCATAATTTAAAATCAATTGATTGTTCTTAAATTTATAAGTTCCTTTTCCAACAATTTTATTATCCATATGTAGGAAAGTTGTATCTGTAAATCTATTGCTTTCAAAATTGAATATGTTTCCATACTCTGAGTATTGCTGCTGTATATATTTGCCATTTAATACTTGGGCTTGTCCTGTTTTAATGATTAAAAAAGAATAAATTAGAATAACAGCAATTTTTTTCATGATATTTTTAAAAACTTAACATCCCGAATTATTACCTTTTTTATTTTGTGAATTTCCATTTGCATCTATCCCAGATTGTTCAATACTAATAATGTTTTTAATTCTTTGCCTGTCATTTATATTTGGAACAGAACTCTTAAACCACTGCGTTTCAATAGGCTGATTATTACTATCAAGTTGACCAGTATGCGTAAGACCTCCCCAAGCTAAATCCTTGTAGAATTGCGTGGAAAAATTATATCCTTTATTAGTTCCATACTCTTCTAAGGAAGTAGCAATCTCTTTAACAAAAGTTCTAACCATTTCAGCATGGTGTGTATCATTCCAATTATTATATATACCCCATTCCTGTACCATTTGAGTATATGTTCCTATGAATCCTGGTTTGTTTGTTTTAAAAAAGGTTACTAAGTATGCATGGACCGATTCATGTAAAATAGTTCTGGCTACAGCTAAGTCAGAAGCAGCTGTAAATTTTTGACTATCAAATACCGTAGTTACTGTACCTGTTGCGTTATTATATAAGGGACTAGTTTCTGCATTCGTATTAGCCGGTAACACGCCATTTTTCATTGTCCAATTATACCCCGGCATAGTACCTGAAAACTTCTTAATAATTCCAGCTACAGAACCCTTTGATAAGTTCTTAACATCTACCAAAATAGCCTTCATACAAGGGCTTAATTGTGAGTCATCAATTTCAGATAGGAATTTACTTGCTTTCATCATATTGGCAGGAGTATCGTAATTTTCTACAACACCATTATCACCACCTCCGCTACCACCCCCGCCATGCGTTGGGTCATAATCACCAGGCACAGTTCCCCCGCCGCCAGATCCTCCACCACCAACACCAAACGGATACTGCTCAAAACAAGAGCAGGTAGTATCCACAAATTCCCATCCATTACCAAAATCCTGATACCAGTCTGTACAATTACAAACCCACAAACTTATATTCCCATTTACCTTCACATCCCCTTTCTGTACCGGTTTAGAAACATAAACTTTAACCCCGTCACTTTCTTTTCTGTATAAATAAGATTTGATGGCATTACCCTGCCAGTCTTCGATCAATACAGTTCCTGTAAAAACAACACCCTGATCATTTCGGTGGTTCCAATAGTTTTCATCCGGAATACGGGTAACAACCTCAGTATGATATTGCCGGTTGTTATCCCGATAGATCATCAGGTAGCTTTGTGTCTTCAAAGGAGAACCGGTTGCTTTTTGATCTTTTGCCGCTAAGGTACGCTCATACCTAAGGGGCACCATAACAGCATCGCCAAGGGAGGTTTTTTTAATAAAGGCCTGGTT